>JAICTW010000266.1 GCA_025936195.1 Flavisolibacter sp. | reverse complement strand
TTTCTTTCCTCACCCCGAATCCTAGCCTATTGGCATTTGCGGCATAAAATTTTTAGTTGTAAATAAAACAGACAATCATGAATAAAGATCGAAACAATAACCGGCCTGATCCAAATTCAAGGGATATGAATGAAAACAGGCTGGAAAGATATTCCTCAATACCCGGCGATTTACCCGATTCGAAAAAAGACAAGGAAGAATTGCAATCGGAAGAAACAACGATTAACCTGCCTGATGTAAAGGATATCCCCGGACAGGAATTTGCCAATGTCCCACCTGCAGGTTCGTTTGCAGACACCACCATTTCTTCAGCGGATGAAGAAGGAAGAAATGTATTTGATACCGATGACGACAAAGATTTGAGCAGAACAGATACCAGCAGTAATGTAAGCAGGGCACAAAGGCTGGCTCTGGAACAAACAGATTATATACCCACACGGGATGAAGATAATTTGTATCGTGCCGATATGGACAATGTGGATTTTCAGGGTACACCCATGAACGAAAAAGGGTTTGGTGAAACAGAAAGAACAGGCGATGATTTGGATGTGCCCGGCACTACAGATGAAACAACAACAACTTCAATGGGACAGGGCGATGAAGAGAATGATTACTACAGCCTAGGCAGTGTTCATAACGATAATTTAAACGAAAGCATGGACGCAAAGGCGGATTATAAAGACGTAGATTTGAACGATGACGATGTGCCCGTGAATAATGGATAATCTGCTCAATTTTCCATTTCACTTGTACATTTTTGCAGGTTCTCTGAAAATTTTTCAGTCTTTTTTTGATGGCATTTTACTTGAGTCAGCGTTTTTGAATTTGATATTTATTAATCTTCAAAACGGAGGCTGTTATGTCAATCATTAAAAAAAATGAGCTTTTTCCAGCGCTAAACCTGTTTGATGATTTCTTTTCAAGAGATCTCTGGAGTTGGGGTCTGAACAACAATTCATCTACCAACACTACCATTCCTTTGGTGAACATTAGAGAAACGAATGAGAACTTTGAAGTGGAGATGGCTGCTCCTGGAATGTCGAAGAATGATTTTAAAGTTGAACTCGACGGCAATCTGCTAACTATTACAAGTGAAAAGAAAAATGAAAAAGAAGAAAAAGAAAGTGAACGTTATACGAGACGTGAGTTCAGCTATCAGTCATTCCAGCGTTCCTTCCAATTGCCAAAAGACGTTGTAGATGCAGACAAGATCGAAGCCAAATATGAGAATGGTGTCTTGCGTTTGGCAATTCCTAAAAAAGAAGAAGCCAAACCCAAACCGCCGAAAATGATTCAAATCAGTTAATAAAAAGTCCGTCGGACCGACGGACTTTTTATTATTAGTGAAATATTTTTTTCACCTTTTCAGTGATGTTCTTATCCTTCTTTACTTTGCGTTCGCCTGTTTTACCATCAATCTTTACCTGTGTTCTTCCGTTCTCAATTTTCACATCACCATCGGCATCTTTCTTTACAGTATAATTTCCGTCTTTCATTTTAAATTTATCTCCCTCCATTTTTATTTTTGCACTGTTCTCCGATTCGGACTTTGCCTTGTATTCATCGCCTTCTGTTTTTACAATCCACTTTCCTTCTTCTGTTTTGTGCACTTTTCCATTAACGATCTCCCCGGTTTGTCCATAAATGGTATCATGTGATTTCGTATCAACATAAAGATCAACAGGCTCACCTGTTTTTGTGTTGATCATATAACCACTTACACTGTCTTTTTGAACATCAATAGGTTTATTGGTGCTTAAATCAAGATAATGAGGTACTGAAGGATTGCACGAATAAACTAAGATGGTTGCCACAGTACTTATTAAAAGAGAAATTTTAGACTTCATAATGTTGCTTTCCGATTGAAAAACAAACATCAGACCATCTGAAATTAATAGATAGTAAAACGTCAAAAACCGGAGAAAATAAATAGCTGTATAGATTAACCGGACTATGCTGAACAGAGTTCCAAACATACAAGTGAGCGATGGCGCCTGCTGCGATACAGGCTACAGCAAAATCCGATGGCAGCAATGCAGCTAAGTACATAATCATACGCACCATCTTTTTCATCGCTGCTATTTTCTTACTTTTGCCGGACTTTAAAATTGATTATGAGCATTCTTGTCAATAAAAATTCCAAAATCTTAGTACAAGGCTTTACAGGTACAGAAGGTACTTTTCATGCATCGCAAATGATTGAATACGGAACTAATGTTGTAGGTGGCGTTACTCCAGGCAAAGGAGGCACAACCCATCTCGACAGAAGAGTTTTTAATACAGTTGCTGATTGCGTGAAAGAAACAGGAGCCAATGTTTCCATCATTTTTGTTCCACCGGCATTTGCAGCAGATGCTATTATGGAATCTGCCGATTCAGGTGTGGCATTAGTGGTTTGTATTACAGAAGGCATTCCTGTACAGGACATGGTGAAGGTGAAAAATTTTTTAAAAGGAAAGAGTACCCGTTTGATAGGGCCTAATTGTCCCGGTGTAATTACTGCTGATGAATGTAAGGTTGGCATTATGCCAGGATTTGTTTTTAAAAAAGGAAGAATAGGAATTGTTTCCAAATCGGGAACACTTACGTACGAAGCCGCTGATCAGGTAGCAAAAGCAGGATTGGGTATTTCAACAGCAGTGGGTATTGGCGGAGATCCTATTATTGGAACTACTACTAAAGAAGCCGTTGAACTGTTTATGAATGATCCGGAAACAGATGCTATTGTAATGATCGGTGAAATTGGTGGAGGCATGGAAGCCGAAGCTGCACGATGGATCAAAGAAAGCGGAAATAAAAAGCCTGTTGTGGGATTCATTGCAGGACAAACCGCTCCTCCGGGCCGTCGTATGGGACATGCCGGCGCCATTGTTGGCGGAGCAGAAGATACGGCTGCTGCCAAAATGAAGATCATGGACCAGTGCGGTATTCATGTGGTGCAAAGTCCAGCCAATATCGGAAAGACAATGGCTGAAGTGATGAAGAAATAAAAGCCATCAAAAGTTTTTGAATAAAAAAGAGGCTGTCCCTTTGAGACAGCCTCTTTTTGTCTTTAGTAGTTAGTATTCGTTCGAATAAAATCATCCATTTCGTCCCTGTTTTGTTGTCTGTCAAAGAGATCATACAGAGCTCTGTAGTTCTGTTTGTCAACAACATTATCATAGGCAAGTTTGGCCAGTTCAAGCCTGTTGCCTTCATCGCTTAATAAAGAAATGATCTGCTTTACCTGCGCTGTTGTAAAATAGTTGTCGGATGAATTAAATGCTTCAACAGCCGCATTGTATTTTCCGAAAGGCAACCATTTTCTGCGAATATTATCATACACATTGGTAAACTCATCATCCGTCATCGCAGCATGATAACTATTGTAACCATAGTTGTTATCAGAATAATTATTGCTGCGGATGTAATCATCCAATTCATTCTTCGCCCATTGGGTACTTAACAAATCATCAAGACGATTGATGTTCTCACGGTCAATAATTTTATTCACGGATAATTTTGCCAATTGCAAACGATCGTTTTCAATGTTAAAGAGTGAAATAATTTGACTTGCCTGTGCAACAGTAAAATAATTAGACGGCGAATTGAATGCATCTTTTGCCGCGGATAGTCTTGCCGATGCACTCCATTCACTGCTAATGTTCCGGTATAATTGTCCAAAACTGCTATTGGTCATAGCTGTCCGGTACTCATTATTATTATACGGATTCAAACCACTATTGTGTATGTAATTATCCAGTTCGTTCCTGCTTGATTGATTGTTCAGGAGATCATATACCTGATTAAAATTTTCAGGATCTGTTATGTTGTTATAAGCAAGCTTGGCCAATTCCAGTCTGTCCGGTTCTACATCCAGTAGCCCGATAATTCTTTTTGCCTGGTCTGTTGAGAAATGATAGCTGCTGCTGTTGAATATGTCCCTTGCTGTAGACATTTTTGCCGACTCGCCCCACTGACCATACACTCTCCAATAAACATCATTGAAGGCTGCATCGCTCATGGCACTGTAACCGTACGCTGCACTGCTGGATGACTCCTCTCTTTGAATAGTCCCGTTTTGGTTTACGGTCAAATGGATTTCTTCGCTGGGAGACACGACCACATCAGAAGAGTATACAATTTTATTTTTCCCTTTCTTATTAATGCGGTAAATGTTGATGGTGTGGTTACCGGTGAAATTATTAAGCACCAGATCGTTATTAAGGTAACCTGAAGAACTGTAGGTTTTGCCATCCACATTTAACTGGTAATCACGATTGCCATTAAATGTAACCCGTATGCTTTGCGAATAAGCAGACGCGGCAAAAATCAAACACGTTAGTAAACTAAATATCGTTTTCATAATTCTTTCCTCCACTTTTCTTTTAATGTTACATGCTGGCGCAAAGGCCATACCATAGTAGAGGTGTTTAATGTAAATTTTACAACAAAGAGACCCATCCATAACAAAGAAAAAGCCTCATCTGATGATGGGCTTTTGAAGTTTTCAATTAGAGTATGTCTCTTTTGCGTTGACGCTTATCGTGATTCAATTCTTTTTTGTCTTGATGAATATCTTTTATGTCCTTCACTGCATCTTTCTTATCAGACCGGATTTCCTTGCGGTCTTTTTTAAGATCAACTTTATCACCAATAACATCTTTCCTGTCACCTTCTTTTTGATCTTTGATTAAATCCTTGTGATCTTCCCTGATATCTTTTTTATCGGCAACAATATCTTTTACATCACTTCTGCGATCCTTCTTATCACTTCGGATGTCGCGTTTATCGGAACGCATCTCCCTTGTGTCTTTCATTGCTTTAATTGGATGGGCAATTTTCTGTTGTGCAGAAGCTGAAATGGATACGACTGTTATCAAAAGAACAGCCATTAGTTTGTAGTTCATAGCGGTGGTTTTTAAAATGAAAAAAGTTGCATCATAGATTGCTAAAAAAGAAAAGGGTTTAATGAGTGAACTATTTTCGGTCAAAAAAAGTGAAGCCCTT
>JAICTW010000405.1 GCA_025936195.1 Flavisolibacter sp. | reverse complement strand
TCATTGATCAATTGAAAGCAGAGGACCTGGTTAGTGTAGTGATGTACGACACGTATGTTGACACGATCCAATCGCCCATACATGTTGTTGACAAAGAAAAGATCAAAGCAAGAATTGACAAGATATCTCCCCGTGCAAGCACCAATCTGTGGGGCGGAGCAGAACAAGGTTATCAATATGTTTTAAAAAATTACAAATCGGGTTATATTAATCGTGTGCTGTTGATCAGCGACGGCAATGCCAATACAGGATTAACGGATTCAACTGCCATTCATTTAAAAGTGCAGCAATATAAAGATGATAATGGCATTAGCATTTCAACTTTTGGTGTTGGATTTGACTACAACGAAACCCTGATGACGGATATGGCCGAAACCGGCGCCGGAAATTATTATTATATTGATGCGCCTGAAAAACTGACAAATATTTTTAATAACGAATTAAACAGCTTGCTGAATGTGGCTGCACAAAATGCGGAACTGCGGATCAAACTTCCGCAAGGTGTACAAATAAAGAGCGGATACCCGTTGCAGTTTCAACAAACCGGCGATGAGGTGCTTGTCAAACTTCGTGATCTTTCTTCTGAAGAAACCAAAGCAATGCTGTTCTGCTTTACCATTAATAACAAGTTCAATTCAAATTTGAAATTTACTTCCAAGCTCACGTACACTGATGTTGCCGATGGATTGCAGAAAACAGTAACTAACGAAAACAATTTGCTGCCCACAAAAAGTACAGAAGCTTATCTTACTCATTTCAATAAACAGGTTATTGAACAAACTATCCTGTTTACAGCAAATGAAAAATTGGAAATGGCTATGAACCTGATGGAAAGAGGAGAGTACACCTTTGCCAGGGAATACCTGAATCAAAATGCTCTGTATTTAAAAGCAAATGCCGTGTACGTAAATGCTGATGGAATACTGAGGAAAATGGATTCGTTGAATGCTAACTACAATCATCTGTACCAGACAGCTTCATCAATAAGCAAAGATTCGGTAAAGAAAACGCAGAAGGCAGTTAAAGCAGCTAACTACAAACTAAGAAGCAAGAAACAATAAGTTTTTGCTAATATCTGAAATCAAACTTCCTTATATAATATCCATTGCCAGCACAAAGAAAGTTCCCCAGAAAGGAAGGATCATGGTAAGCCAGGGCCAGTGTGTGTAAATGGCAACACCAAGCGCTACGCAGGAAATCAAAAATAATAACCAGTATAAACCTCTTTTTCTTTTACGAACTTCCATCAGATAATTTTTGTCGCAAAAATAGGGCAGACTAATTAATTAAACTGCATTTTTTGGAAACCGCTGTTCTTATCATTCAATCATTAAAAGCTTTTATTATTTTCGCCGTCAACGTGTCCTTGGTACAAGTATGTTGAGTTTGTAATCAGAAAGGGAATGAAAATTGATTTTTACCTGCGTTTTCACACGCATTTCGGTCAGTCGCTTGCTGTAGTAGGAAATTTGCCGGCCTTGGGTAATGGTGAAGTGGATAAGGCTTTGCCCATGCGTTTTTTGAGTGATGAATTGTGGCAGGCTTCCATTGAAATAGATCCTTCCGAAGCAGACACGCTTCATTACAGATATGTTTTTACAAATGAAAAAGGCGAACAAAAGAAAGAAGCCGAAAAGGGAAGAAGCGTTGATATTAAGAAAGCCAAACATGATTTGTTGCTGATGGATAGCTGGAATGATGACAGCTTTTTTGAAAATGTTTTTTATTCCACTCCTTTCAAGGAAGTTTTTTTTAAAGACTCTAAAAAGTCAAAGCATAAAAAGAATAATTCCTGTACACACCAGTTCAAAATAAAAGCGCCGCTGCTTTCTTCAAATGAGGCAGTTTGTTTGTTGGGAAGTTCCGAAGCGCTTCACCAATGGAATACAAACGATCCCGTTTTATTACATAAGAAAGGCGATTGGTGGACAGCCAATTTGGAAATTCCGGCTTCGGAATTTGCCATGTCTTACAAGTATGGTGTGTACAACATAAAAAAAGAAGAATTTATTCAGTTTGAAGATGGTGATAACAGGATTCTTCATAATGACGGATCGGAAAATAAAAGAACGATCATTCAGGACAGCTTTCTCAGGTTGCCGGTAAACAGATGGAAGGGATCAGGCGTGGCCATTCCTGTTTTTAGTTTGCGAAGCAATAACAGTTTTGGTATTGGCGAATTCAATGATATCCGCTTGTTGGTTGATTGGGCCAATGAAGTGGGGTTAAAGCTGATCCAGCTTCTTCCCATTAATGATACTTCGGCAACGCATACCTGGAAAGATTCTTATCCATATGCAGCCATCTCCGCCTTTGCATTGCATCCCATTTATATCAACATTCAAAAAGTTGCCGGAAAGAAAAATGCGCAGGTCATTAAATCGCTTGCTAAAAAGCAAAGGCAATTGAATGGCCTTGCTGAAATAGATTATGAGCAGGTCATCCATTTCAAACTAAATATGCTTCGCGAATTGTTCGAACTGGATAATCTTGGATTTTTAAAAGAAGAAGACTTCAAAGATTTTTTTAATGATAACCAGGATTGGCTGATTCCTTATGCTGCCTTTTGTTTTTTAAGAGATAAATACGGCACTTCCGATTTCTCTAAATGGAAAACCCATTCGGTGTATAATGAAGCGGAAGTAGAAAAATTGTGCAATCCAAGATCAAGATCATTTACACAGATTGCTTTTCATCTGTTTGTTCAATACCATTTGCATTTGCAGTTAAAAGATGCGGTGGAGTATGCACATAAAAAAAGCATTGCTTTAAAAGGCGATATTCCCATTGGTATTTACCGCTACGGTTGCGATGCCTGGACTGCTCCCGAATTGTACAACATGAACATGCAAGCCGGTGCGCCGCCGGATGATTTTGCAGTGAAAGGACAGAACTGGGGCTTCCCAACTTACAACTGGAAGAAGATGGAAGAAAACCATTTTGAATGGTGGAAGCAACGCTTTCATCAAATGAGCAATTACTTCGATGCTTTCCGCATTGATCATATCTTGGGTTTCTTCCGCATTTGGAGTATTCCAACCGATGCAGTGGAAGGAATTTTAGGCAGATTTATTCCTGCGCTTCCGGTTCATGCCAATGAATTTGGTGAAAGGGGAATCTGGATGGAATACGATCGGTATTGCAAGCCCTATATTGTTGATGGCATCGTTCATCAAACATTCAACTCTCATTCCGAATTTGTAAAAGAGCATTTTCTTCAGCGAAATTCAAGAGGTGGCTACGATTTGAAAGAAGAATTCAATACGCAGAGAAAAGTGGAAGAATATTTTGCTTTGCAAGATGATACAGAAGAAAACAAAAAGATCAAAGAGGGATTATTTGATCTTATCTCCAATATTATTTTGTTTGAAGAACCGAATTCCGACAGGCAACTGTTTCATTTCAGAATTTCCATTGATCAAACCTCATCGTTCCAACATTTGGAAAATGAAACCAAGCAAAAGCTCTGGGATCTTTACATCAACTATTTCTATCGCAGGCAGGATGAATTCTGGAAGACAGAAGCCATGAAAAAATTGCCGGCTTTGAAAGAGGCTACGGACATGCTGATCTGCGGAGAAGATTTGGGAATGGTTCCTCATTCTGTTCCCGAAGTGATGCAGGCCTTGGGCATTTTAAGTTTGGAAATACAACGCATGCCCAAGAACCCGAACATTGAATTCTTTCATCCAAAAGACGCTCCGTACTTATCGGTGGTCACTCCATCATCGCACGACATGAGTACAATAAGAGGCTGGTGGGAAGAGGACAGAGAGAAAACACAACGTTTC
>JAICTW010000426.1 GCA_025936195.1 Flavisolibacter sp. | reverse complement strand
AGCAATGCGTATCAGCAAACGCAAACCATATTCTTCCTGTGAGGTTATCTTCATTCTCTTGATTTGTTTATTTCACTTTCGTGAATCGTCGCCTGTTCAAGTATCTTTTAAGTTTTTAAACTCTAACGCTTGGCTGTGTTTTGATAAATCTTCAATTCACGTTTCACGATTGACGTTTACAGCCATCCTAATTCCAGTTGTGCTTCTTCCGACATCATGCTTTTGTCCCATGGCGGGTCCCAGGTAACTGCCACATGCACATCGTTCACACCTTCTATCTGCCGCACTTTCTGATCCACTTCAACAGGCAATGACTGTGCAGCGGGACAGCTTGGCGCTGTTAACGTCATTGTGATCTGCACATTATTGATCGGCAGAATATCCACACGGTATACCAATCCAAGATCATAAATATTCACCGGTATTTCCGGATCATAGATCGTCTTTACAACATCAATTACCTTATCTCTTAATGCATCTGTTTCCATTGACTTAATTGTTTAGATACTACGATATTAGGATATTGAGATAGTAAATATTTGTTGGATCACTCAGTCACACCTTCAATATCTTAATAACACAATCACTGAATATCATATCCTTTCTTTTATTTTAAATGCCAGCGCATAATTCTTCATCTGTTTCACCATTGATAACAAACCATTTGATCTTGTTTGTGCCAGGTGGCTCATCATGCCGATCTTATTGATAAAATCCAATTTTGCCTGTACGATCGCATCAGGTGTTTGTCCCGACAATACACGGATCAACATGCTGATCAAGCCTTTTACAATGACTGCATCACTATCAGCTTTGTAATAAATTCTTCCGTCCTTATAATCTGCAGTTAACCATACAGTAGATTGGCAACCTCTTACTTTATTCTCATCCTTTTTGAACTGATCTTCTAATGGCGGTAATTTTTTTCCAAGATCAATGATGTATTCATACTTATCATCCCAGCTATCGAAGAGAGAGAATTCTTCTACAATTTCGCTTTCTATTTCTTCTATTGATTTATGATCGTTCATGACCTCTCCCCGACTGGTTTACGCCAACATTTTAATCGCCTTGTTTAACCCGGTCACCAATGCATCCACTTCTTCTTTGGTATTGTACATGGCAAAGGATGCTCTTGCCGTTCCGGGAATGCAATAATAATCCATCAGCGGTTGCGCACAGTGATGACCAGTGCGAACAGCAATACCTCTGTTGTCTAACAATATGCCAAGGTCTTGCGGATGCACTTTATCAACTACAAAAGAAATAACACTGATCTTATTTTTTGCCTGACCAATAATTCTTAATCCTTCAATTTGCTCCAGTTGTTTGGTGGCATAATGAAGCAATTCATTTTCATGCCTGCGGATCTTTTCTTTGCCGATTGCTTTTGTAAAATCCAAAGCTGCTTTGAAAGCAACCGTATCGGCAATATTTGGCGTGCCTGCTTCAAATTTATAAGGAAGATCGTTGTAAGTGATGTTATCGAAATACACTTCTTTAATCATTTCTCCGCCACCCTGGTAGGGAGGCATAGATTCAAGCAACTGTTTTTTGCCATATAAAACGCCAACACCTGTAGGGCCGTAAATTTTATGGGAAGAAAACGAAAAGAAATCACAGTCTATATCCTGCACATCAATATCCAAATGAACGGAGGATTGTGCACCATCCACCAAAACAACAGCTCCGGACTTATGTGCTCTCTCTGCAATTGTTTTTACAGGATTGATTGTACCCAATACGTTAGACACATGAACAATGGAAACTAATTTTGTTTTTTCACTCAACAACTTTTCAAATTCGTCCATCATCAACTCGCCATGCTCATTCACCGGAATGATTTTGAGTACGGCTTTCTTTTCCTGCGCTAACATGTACCAGGGAACAATATTGGAATGATGCTCCATGTTGGAAATAATGATCTCATCTCCTTCTTTTATATTTTGTCTTCCCCAGGTTTGCGCCACCAGGTTAATGCCTTCGGTGGTTCCCCCGGTAAAAATAATTTGCTCCCTGCTTTCAGCGTTGATGAATTGCTGCACGGCATCTCTTGTAGATTCAAATGCCGCCGTAGCTTCTTCGGCCAGGGTGTGAATGCCGCGGTGAATATTGGCGTTGTAATTACTGTAATAATTCACCAATGCATCAATCACAGCCTGCGGCTTTTGTGTGGTAGCAGCGTTATCAAGATACACAAGCGGTTTCCCTTTCACTTCACGACTGAGTGCAGGAAACTGTTTACGTATTGCAGCTACATCAAAGGCCTTATTTATATCAATCGTTTCAATCATCATTCATCTTGTAATTAATTCGTGTTTCAAATTGGTGTTAGTCCAACTCCACTCCCAATCTTTCTGCAATCAGTTCATCCACATACTGGCGAATGGCTTCGGGCTTAATGTGTTCTAAAATATCAACAGCAAAAGCATGGATCAATAAAGACTTTGCCGATTTTTCGCTTACACCTCTGGAACGCAGATAAAACAATCCTTCTTCATCTAATTGTCCAACCGTACATCCGTGCGAACATTTTACATCGTCAGCAAAAATTTCCAACTGAGGTTTTGTATTGACTGTAGCATTACTGGAAAGCAATAAATTTTTATTGGACTGATAAGCATTGGTCTTTTGCGCATCTTTCTGAACAAATATTTTTCCATTGAATACCGCGGTTGCATTATCATCAACAACACCTTTGTATAATTCATTGCTTTCACAATGAGGTTTTACATTGTCTACCACCGTATGATTATCCACATGCGTATTGCCTTTCAGAAAATACAAGCCATAGAAATGCGATTCAGAATATTCGGATTCCATGGCTATGTTCAGGTTATTGCGAACAATGCCACCATTCAAAGAAACCGTAACCGTGTTCACCAGACTTTTTCCGATTTGGCGGATGTGGGTTGTATTCACCTGGTTGGCATGTGCTGCATCATTTTGAATTCTGTAATATTCCAGCAAAGCATCTTTCTCAACCACTACTTCCGTTACCTGGTTAATAAAACTTTCAGAAGAACCGATCGTTGCATAGGTTTCCGCAAAAATGGCCTGGGCATTCTGAGCCATGTAAATCAGTATCCTTGGTTGTGAAAGCACATTGGCATTTCTTGCATCCACAATGTTGTAGATATAAACAGGATGCTCTACAATGTTTCCTTTCTTCACATAAATAAAAACACCTTCTGCAGCAAAAGCAGTATTCAAAGCGTTCAAACCATCGTTAATGTATTTACCGCTGTGACCAAGATGTTGTAAAACAATTTCACGGTGTTCATTCTTTGTGGCTTCTTCAAGTGAAGTGACACGCAGATTTTGAGAACGGATGGTGGAAAGCTTTTGCGAATACAATCCATTTACAAATACCAGTTCGTTGGCATCTTCACGGCCGGGGAAACGAATCGCATTCAAATCGCTTTCGGATAAGGACGAGGAAAGATTTTCAGTATTGAATGCATACTCTTTATTGAACACACTGCTGATACGGGTGTATTTCCATTCTTCATTCTTCACCGTTGGAACACCCAGCGTATTAAATGTGTTGAACGCATGTTGTTCAATTGGCGTTAGTACACTGCTGCCATTGT
>JAICTW010000011.1 GCA_025936195.1 Flavisolibacter sp. | reverse complement strand
GTTACTGTTAGCATTAACCCCACGGCAGCCAATCTCCCATTTCTGATCCGCGATAGTATCGAGATTGATTATAACGGCAATAAAACATTCGTTCAGTTGGATGCTTATGGAAGAAATGCCCACTTCCTGCGCAATAAAAAAATCACTGCTTCAGAAGTTTGGAACAATGACCTGCCTTATGTTATTCTCGAAAAACTCACTATTGACTCCAATGCCACACTTACTATTAACAAAGGATGCAGGATCTACTGTCATGCCGATGCACCGTTTATTGTAAATGGAACACTGCAGATAAATGGAGAAAAAGAAGACAGTGCACGGGTGGTTTTCTCAGGCGACCGTTTAGACGATCCTTACAAAAATTATCCGGCAAGTTATCCCGGTCTGATCTTTACCGACGCCAGCAAAAACAATGTGCTGAATTATACCATTATTAAAAATGCGTATCAGGGTATTGTCGTAACCGGGCCATCGGCAGGCACAAAACTTTCTTTAAATGAAACCATCATTGATAATGCGTACGACGCCGGTTTGTTAGGAATTAATACAAGCGTCACAGCAAGAAATTTATTGGTCAGCAATTGCGGCAAGAATATCTTTTTGGTCAATGGCGGCGATTACAATTTTACCCATTGCACCGCAGCCACTTTTCCGAGCAGCTTTATTCAACATAAAGATCCTGTACTGGCTCTAACGAATTATTTAAATGGAACGGTAAATAGTTTAAATGCAACTTTCCGGAATTGTATTTTTTGGGGCGAAAGCAATGGCCTTGTTAATGATGAGGTGATTGTATTGAAACAGGGAAATACCTCTTTCAATGTTGTGTTTGATCAGGTTTTGTGGAGAATTCAAACCGATCCTGCTAACAGTATTATTAATGGTGCTCTCAATCAGAATCCACTGTTTGATAGTGTGAATACATCTCAGAGAATTTTTAACTTTCGTCTGAAAGAAGGTTCTCCTGCTATTAATAAAGGAGTGAATGCCAGTATTATGGTTGACCTTGACGGCAATTCACGGCCTGTTGGCTTACCCGATCTTGGTGCTTATGAAAAACAATAAAAGTCCATTGCCCTTTCGCCGCAGGAACGATCATTGTATAGACCGCTGCTCATTGTCAGCGCAGGATTTCGTGAAGGCTTAGGCATCCTTTCTCATAACTTTACGTTGTTATTCATCAAAAACTTCTTGTTATGAAAATCGCTCTTATTGCATTGTTAGTATCATCGCTCCTTACCGGTGGTTCTATTTATGGTTTCAAAGTAGAAGGATTGGATGGCGGTACAATTGACTTGTCACAATTTAAGGGAAAGAAAATTATGATTGTGAATACAGCTTCTAAATGCGGCAATACTCCCCAGTATGCACAGTTGGAAGAATTGTATCAGAAGTATAAGGATAAATTAGTGATCATTGGTTTTCCTGCAAACAATTTTGGACAACAGGAACCGGGTAGCAATTCTGAGATTAAAGAATTTTGTACAAAAAATTACGGTGTAACTTTTCCCATGGCGGCAAAGGTTTCTGTAAAAGGTAAAGACATTGCTCCTGTTTTTAAATACCTGACAGACGAAGCCGAAAAATTAGGCTTTGACGATCCGATCAAATGGAACTTCACCAAATTCCTTTTGGACGAAAATGGAAAATTGATCACCGTGATTTATAACAGAACCAATCCAATGAGTGAAGAGGTATTGAAATACCTTAATTAAAGAACTAAGATTTTAAGAATTAGAAAGTTTAAGATAAGATTTGAAGCTGTCTTCAGGACAGCTTTTTTATTTCCATAATAATTCTTAACATCGCCACAAATCCTGGTTCTGAGATGTTATTCAAAGATGTTATTGGGCAAAACGAAGTAAAGCAGCAATTGATTGAAATGGTGCAGCATAACCGGCTAAGTCACGCTTTACTTTTCTTGGGAAAGGAAGGAAGTGGTGCTTTGCCCATAGCAATGGCCTTTGCACAATACGTGAGCTTATTGCCTGACAGAAATCAATCACAAGAAACTTCTCTGTTTGGAGAACCGGCAGAAATAAAATTGCCCTCCACTCCCGGCGAAGCGGATGTATGGATGCAAAAGCAATCCTCGTTTGGCAAAGCAGAACAACTGGTGCATCCTGATATTCATTTCTCTTATCCTGTTATTAAAAAAACAACACGCAGTGATGAAAAACCAATCAGCACTGATTGGGTTACTGAATGGAGGGAATTCGTTCGCCAATTACCTTATGGAAATATTTACGATTGGCTTCAATTTATCGGCGCCGAAAACAAACAGGGAAATATTACTGCCAGTGAATGTAATGACATCCTTCGCAAGCTTAATTTAAAAAGCTTCGAAAGCGGCTATAAAATTTTGGTGTTGTGGATGCCTGAATATTTGGGCAAGGAAGGAAATAAATTATTGAAGATGATTGAAGAGCCGCCGGCAGATACTTTATTTATCCTGGTGGCGGAGAATGAAGGTGATATCTTATCTACTATCCTTTCCCGTTGCCAGTTGGTGAAAATTCCGGCACTGGAAGCCAATGATATTGAGCAATATCTTTTATCCAAAAAAGCCTGCACACCCCAACAGGCCAAACAAATTGCCAATGCAAGCGATGGCAATTACCGTGAAGCATTAAACCTGATGCAACATGCCGATGAAGATTTTCATGGATTGCTCCGCGACTGGCTTAATGCTACCTTAAAAAATCAAACGATCACTCAGGTAAAAATGATCGAAGAAATAGCAAGGATGGGAAGAGAAAAACAAAAGCAGTTTCTAAAACACTTTACGCATTCAATTGAGCAGGCCGTACGGATTCAGATAGCTAATGATGCGCTGAAAGAAAAATTATTGACCGCCATGTCATCCGGCGAGCAGGATTTTGTCCTTAGGTTGAACAAAGCCATGAGCCTTGAACAGAAAGAAGCGATTGCTGAAGAACTTGACAAAGCCAGTTATTATATTGAACGTAATGCCAATGCCAAGATATTATTTCATGCAATCACGATTAAGATCTTCCACATAGTACGGAACAATGTTGTGATCAGTGCATAATGAATTTATCTTCTGAATTCGCTTTGTCTGGCGAGTCTTTATTGCAGCATTCACTAATTGATTATACTTATTTTTCGATCCGATAAACACTCGTTTTTTTGGGTATTCATACGATTGTTTAACCAATGGATTTTTTTTTACTTTGAACTGATCTTGCAGGCAGTCTAAAGTGGTGTTTACCGGCAAGGTTATCCAATATCCAGCCTATGAAATTTAAATTTTACCTATTACCCTTATTGCTATTCCTTTTTATACACTCAAACGCACAGAATTGTGCGGGCCTTTCGTTCACTTATACTACTTCCGAATCAAGATGTGTGGCTACAGGTTCTATTACAATAAATGTCAGTGGAGGTTCAGGAAATTATAATTTCAAAGCTACAGGTCCGGTGATAACACCTGTTACATCTTCCAATGTAATAACCGGATTGGCGCCAGGTTATTATACGGTTTGGGTAAAGGACCTTACCTCAGGCTGTACAAAACAAATAGACAATATTTACGTGAACGGCTCTTACAGCGATCCACGATTTCAATTAACAAAAACCGACGCTTCCTGCGCCGGTAATGATGGAATGATTTTTACGGCCAATCAACAAAATGGGCGTTCACCCTTCACCTACACCATTATTGCTCCTTCTCCATCCAACGTGGGAGCGAGCAACACTACAGGAAACTTTACAGGATTAGTAGCAGGCGAATACGCTATTCAGTTACAGGACTCCTGCGGTGGTATTCAGGTGCGCCGGATCACCATTGAAAATTATAACTGGTGGTTTGATTCTGTTTCGGTAATTCGCACTGATTGTGCCAATGCCGATGTTTTCATCAGGATAAAAGACAATAAAGGAAATATAAATACCATTGGCAGTGCCTTTGCCGGATTTACCTATGGCTTTATTGATAATGGAAATACTACCTGGTACGGTTCGTATCATTTTTCAGTTTTGTTAGGCACAAAAAGAAATCTTACGCTTGTAGTGAAAGATAATTGCGGCAATACGCATTCTACAAGCTGGTCACTTCCTGATAATGTTAAACCTTCGCTTAGTGCAGTTAACATGTCCAGTCTTAGCTGTACAAGTTTCACTGCTTCTGTAACAGGACAAAACCTAACCAGTCCGAATTATTGTTTGTATGATAATTCCGGTAACCAGCTAAGTTGCAATACCACCGGGGTGTTCAACAATTTGCCTTATGGAAGTTATTGCATGCAAGTACGAGATGATTGTTATGATACCACCATTGTCCGTTGCTTTACACTTAATCACGCTACTCCTTCCGTAGCAGCTTCTGTAAGCATCAGCAATAAAAATTGTACAACGTTCACAGCTCAAATTACAGGTCAGTCGAATCTGACTACACCCAATTATTGTTTGTACGATAATAACGATGTGCAGATTGCATGTAATTCAACAGGCATTTTCAATAATGTACTTTATGGCTCTTATTGTATTAAAGTTCAGGACGGATGTACAGGTACTGTTATCACCAGGTGCTTTACAGTAACTAAGCCTGTTCCCACATTAACAAGTTATAGTTTTACCGGTTCGGATTGCAGTTCCTTCAGTGTACAGGTATCAGGCAGCAATCTTATTTCGCCTGAATATTGTTTGTATGATAAAGATGGCAATGTGATTACCTGTAACTCAACCGGAATTTTCAACAACCTGCCTTATGGTCATTATTGTGTGAGCGCCACTTCCTGCGGCGATGTTACCAATAGTATTTGCTTTGATGGTATAAGACCTGTTCCTTCGGTAAGTGCATCGGTACAAATCTCCTCAAAAACTTGCACCACCTTTAGTGCAGCCATAACAGGCCAAACCAATTTGACCACTCCGGAATATTGCCTGTATGATAACAATGATGTATTGATTAGCTGTAATGCAACCGGCAGCTTTAGTAATATTCCTTACGGATCGTATTGCATCAAGATCCACAACTATTGCTACGATACGGTTATTACAAGATGTTTTTCACAGTTGCGTCCTGTGCCATCTATCAACAGCACTATGCAATTGCTTGGCTCTACCTGTACCACAGTATCATTTAAAGCAAACGGAAGCAATCTTACTAGTCCCAACTACTGTTTGTATGATGCCGCTAATACTCTTTTAGAATGTAACAGTTCCGGTACTTTCAATAATTATCCTTACGGACAATATTGTGTTACCATACATGATGGTTGTGTGGATACAACAATGAAAGTTTGCCAAACCTTTTCAGCAGTGAAAGGAATTACTCTCACTACTTCCAAGTCCTGTACAATCAACACGGGTTATATCACTGTTCAATTTGCAAGTGGCAGTTCGCCATATACCATTAATGTATATCATCCGAATGGTTCATTGGTTTATACTACTACAACATCATCTAACCCTTACAAAATAGAACTGGCTGCTTTACCAACAGGAACTCAGTACAAAGTAGTGGGAATAGATAATTGCGGCACCAAAGATTCATCTACCATAATTCCCGACGCCAATATTGTTACCACCAGTACGGCCGTTAGAGGTAAATGCCCAAGTTCTATATGGCAGAATGGTTCGGGTGATATTCTGGCAACGCCTACTTCCAATTATTATGGAGTGACCCCGCAGATCATTAAAAAAAATGGAACTGCATTTACTCAAAGCTATTCTTCCGTTAGCGGCAGCACATACACCTTTGCCGATCTTGAACCGGCAGAATACATTGTAGAGTACACTCAATCCACTTGTAACGGAAAACTGCGTGATACGGTAATTATATCACCTTATGCTTTTCCTACACAAGGACAATCGGCCGTTTATCAGTGCGACAATAATGGCTTTAGTTTAAGTGCCGATGTAAAGAATGGCATCAGCCCTTATAATTTTCAAATCATTGGAAGTGCTCCTGAAAGTCCAAGTATTGTTAGCCCTTCCCAAAGCAATTCAATATTTACTATTAACAACGGCACCATTTATTCATTGGTACGTTTGAGAACTGTAGATGCCTGTGGTAATGCCACGCTGAGTGATGTAAGCGTTTTGCCTTTGCAAAATATTTCTATGACCGTAAGCGACAGTTGCTTTTACCAGAACATTACTTTGTCGGTTGATCCTATTCCTAATGCTGTTTATTCGTGGTACCGGAAAACAACACCAACCGACAGTACTTTGATCGGATCAGGACAATCCTATAACCTTCCGTTTTTTGTTCCTGAACAAACAGGACAATATATCTGCAAGGTTAATGTCAACAGTGGATGTCTTACACGATTGTCGTCTTTCAAATTAACCGGCAATTGCTATGGCGGTGTTTTGACTACTTCTTTCCAGATTAGTGGAAAAAAATCAGGAAATACCAACCAGTTATCCTGGAATGATAATAGCGAAAAAGCGGTGATTAAATATATAGTTGAAAGAAAGCAGGGCAATGAACTTGTCTTCTCACCAATTGGAAGCATAGCTGTACAAGAGAATAAGCATTATGTATTTAATGACAACAGCTTTGGCTCGGGTTCTGTTCAATACCGGTTGAAAGTTGTTTACAGCAACAAAACTGAATTCAGCAATGTGATTATTTTAGAAGGGGCTGAAAACGAAATTGTAGTTTATCCCAATCCGGTAAAAGATGTATTTAAAATTGTATTCAATTCGGAAACTCCGGTCAACTACTCTATAGAATTGATCAGCTCAAACGGGCAACCGGTTTACACAACGGAAGTGAAAAATGTTTCTTCGTCCACGTTTACTTACCCAAGGAACAATATAAAACCTGGTATTTATTTATTGAGGATTACAGACAAAACTACAGGTAGAACAGAGATACGTAAGTTAGTATTTGATTGATTTTGCATGTTGGTTATAGTTCTGTCAAAGCCGCTCCTTTCCAGGAGTGGCTTTTTATTTACCCGAGATGATTATAGGCAAGGTAACACTTACATTATCCCAGGCAATAAACAGGTCGGCACCTCTATTTGTTTTGTTGAAATCCATGCTGAACGCATCAACCGAAGAAGGCAAGGTTTGAACAGCAACATCAGTTCTTAAAAAATCTTTCTTCTCATCATACACAAAAGCCCCCCAGCTATCCGTGTCCTTATTTAAGATGATGGTCCATTTGGTTTCTGTCGGAATAGCATAAATAGTATAACGTCCTTTCGGGATTTTTTTCCCGGCAATGGTTACATCTTTAAAGAATTCAATCTCTGTAGCTTCATTGGCACCAAGACGCCATACTTTATTATATTCAACCAATTGGCCGAAGATGATACGGTTGTCTCTTTGAGGACGGCTGTAGATCACTCTTATATCGGGTGGCGTATTTACCTTGCTCTGCGTTTTCAGGATCGGGTAATCAGCAGGAAAGTAAGCCATGTCCATAGGTGATTTGTCCAATGCCGGAACCTTAACCGTTGAGGCTATAGATGTGGCTGTTGATGTATTTAAAGAAGCCTGTGTCTGCGCTTTTACGCAAAACGCAAAAAAGAACAAGGCTATGGCAAAAGAAAGTTTTTTCATAAAAGGGAATTAGGACTGCAAAAATAAAAACCGGATAGCTTTCAAACGAAGCAAATTACAAATTGAGTCCCTCAAATTTTTCTTTTGCAAATAGTTTAACATCTGGGAAAAAATCCTGATAGCATGTATTCAAATAAGAATGGTGCTCCAAAAACAAATGGTAAGCCGTATCACTTTCCTTTACATAGGTTGCTCTGCGTATCAATCCATATAAAGTTTTACGGATGCCTTCAGAATATTTATAATGATACAACCAGTCGTCTGTTTTCATATAAGTAAATGCCTGAAGAAACCTGTTAGGCAATTCAACAGAATGATTTTCCAAATGCCGGTAAGTGTTTTGCGAAAATCCTTTCAATGAAACTTCATCAAACAAGTTCTCATCATTCGCTAAAAAATGATCGTACAAAACATCCATGATCGGAGCACTGTATAACCGGTAGTATGGACGAAAAATTTCCATAGCTTTTTTTGTTGCGGGATGCCGGTCAGTAAAGGCATCAATCTCTCTGTGCAACATAATTCCTTTTTGCACCATACCGCTGAACGAAAATTTATCCGATCCTTTTACAAAATCAGAAATCATGTTTCCCACGAGTATTTGCGGGGAATGGAACGATAGATACGCATGACCGAGGTAATTCATCCCGGCAAAACTACAGTTCATCCGCTGTTAACAATTTAGCAATCTATGTTAAGGCGTTTAACAGTGCTGCCCAATCGTCACAATTTCCTTGTAGTGCCCTGTAACCAAATCTACTTTTGCCACGTCACATGAATGAAACGAACAAAAATTAAAAAATTATAAAAACAAAATTTATGAAACGTTTATTAGTAACCCTGACCATTGCTTTGAGTTTTATAAGCCTTAGCAGTTTTGATTATGGAGAAGAAGTTTCTCCCAGAGCTATCGAATCATTCAACAGTTCATTCAAAAATGCCACTGAAGTAAAATGGACCATTACCGACAATTATTTTAAAGCCGATTTTGCTTTGAATGGACAGTATGTATCTGCCTTTTATGATGCACAAGGTAAAATGATCGCTTTAACAAGAAACATCAGTTCTTTACAACTGCCCATTGCTTTGCAGGTTGATCTGAAAAAGAATTATAACAGTTATTGGATCACCGATGTAATGGAAATGGCAACAGAAGAAGGCACTTCTTACTATGTAACTGTAGAGAATGCCGATACCCAGCTAACGCTGAAATCAAATTACGATACCTGGAACACTTTCAAAAAACAAAGCAAATCATAGTTAGTTTTAGTGTGTGTAATCATCCCGCATGTTCAAATGAGCTGCGGGATTTTTGTTTTGGCTATTTTTGCAACCAAAATTTTTTAGTATGAGCAGAGGTCCTGTTTCCAATTTTATTGAGCATCATTACCGTCATTTTAATGCCGCGGCTTTAGTGGATGCAGCAAAAGGTTACGAACAACATTTGTTAGAAGGGGGTAAAATGATGGTGACGCTTGCGGGTGCCATGAGCACTGCAGAACTGGGTGTTTCGTTAGCAGAAATGATCCGTCAGGATAAAATTCATATCATCTCCTGCACAGGTGCCAACCTGGAAGAAGATATTATGAACCTGGTGGCACACAATCATTATGAACGCCTTCCCAACTGGAGAGACCTGACACCTGAAATGGAATGGAGTTTATTGGAAAGAGGATTGAACCGCGTAACCGACACCTGTATTCCCGAAGAGGAAGCCTTTAGAAGAATTCAAAAGCATATTCATAAAATATGGAAAGAAGCGGATGAAAAAGGCGAACGCTATTTTCCTCACGAGTACATGTACAAACTTTTATTAAGCGGAGTAATGAAACAGGATTACCAGATTGATCCGAAACACAGTTGGATGATTGCTGCCGCAGAAAAAAATTTGCCAATCGTCGTTGGTGGATGGGAAGACAGTACCATGGGAAATATTTTTGCTTCGTACGTTTATAAAGGTGAGATCAAAGCCAGCACCATGAAAAGTGGTATTGAATACATGGTTTGGCTGGCCAATTATTATAAAGACAATAGCAGCGGCAAGGGAATTGGCTTCTTTCAAATTGGTGGCGGCATTGCCGGAGATTTTCCGATTTGCGTAGTGCCAATGATGTATCAGGACCTGGAAATGCATGAAATTCCTTTCTGGAGTTATTTCTGCCAGATCAGTGATTCCACTACTTCTTATGGCTCTTATTCAGGTGCACATCCCAATGAAAAAATAACCTGGGGCAAATTAGATATTCACACACCGAAGTACATCATTGAAAGTGATGCAACAATTGTAGCGCCGCTGGTGTTTGCATGGATATTAGGCTGGTAAACTGAACTATTGATAATAAAAAAAACTCCCTAAAAGATCGGGAGTTTTTTTATGAAGAAAGTTTCAATCAAAATCATTTTGCCTTCCAGACATTATCGCTTTCATTCGCATCCATAAAAATACCTCCATCGAGTTTAATGGATTGTACCGCTTTCTTTGCAGCAACGTTCAGTTTTGTTTGCTTTTGATTATTCTGCCAAACAGAAGGCGTTTGATGAATGCTTTCGGAAGTTCCATCAGTATAAGTTATTATCAAATCAAAA
This sequence comes from Flavisolibacter sp., assembly GCA_025936195.1. The sequence continues at coordinate 3,253 of JAICTW010000011.1, read as the reverse complement.
GGTGCAGCCATGCCACCAATATTTTGTATGGAAAGAGAATATCCCTTTCCTGTTTTTGTTGCACTGGTCAATGCAAGATCAATATAATTATGTGAGAAAAACCAATTGCTCCAAAACCAATTTAAATCTTTTCCTGACGCATTCGTAAATGTGTTGAAGAAATCCCATGGCAATGGATGCTTGCCATTCCAGCGGCTCATGTATTCATGCAAACATTTTCTGAAAAGATCATCACCCAATAAGTCCTTTACAGCAAGATAACCAAGCGAGGGTTTACCATATTCATTGCTGCCCAATCCTCCTCCGCTTAAGTTGGGACCAGGAGTAATAATGGGAAGTTCTTCGCTCTGTGAAGGATCATGGATCCAGCCTTGCACCCTGAAGCGTTTATAAAAATTATCAGCCTTTTCTTTGCTCATCTTATCACGGTTAAACAACAACTCAAATGTAGTGGCCCAGCCTTCATCCATAAATCCATAACGGGTTTCATTAATGCCCATGTAGAAAGGCATGTAGGTATGTGCAATTTCATGGGCTGCTACAAATTTTGAAAAGGTAGTATCAGGCGTGGTATTATCGTTCACCATCATTGGATATTCCATATCGGCATAACCCTGAAACACTGTCGTTTTTTCATAAGGATAAGCGACGCCAGGCCATTGGTGTGAGAAAAGATCCAATGCCTGTTTGGCGAAGCTTACCATATAATGAAAATCTTTCGCCGTATCATTATACGCAGCCTGCGCCGATGCACGGCGTTTGGTTCCTTCATCAACAACAAGGCTCGATCCATCCCAGTTAAAATGATCACTTAAACCAAAAGCAACATCAGAAACATTAGTGGCTTTAAACCTCCAGGTATTCATTGCATTTTGCGTAGTAACATTTTTGGTCTGCAGATCATTTTTTGTAACAATATTGATGATGTCATCAGAAGTCAATGAACGCTTGAATTTTTGCGCATAGGCCGACTGCAATACTTCATCAGGATTCAGTAAGGTTCCTGTTCCCCACACCAAATAATTTTTGGGAACAGAAACATTCACCGTGTAATCATTGAAATCGTTATAAAACTCCAACGCATCATTAAACGGAGTTCCATCCCAGCCCTGATAATCATCGTACACAGCAACACGAGGATAGAAATAAGCAAGATAAAATGTGGTGGAATCAATAGCACCTTCCCTTCCACTTTCTCTCGACATATCATAATGCCACCTTATGTACAACTGCACTGAATCTTTTGCAAACAAAGGCTGGCGCAAACGAGTGCCTACATTCGTAAATACCAAAGGGTTGTTATTCCACGGTTGCGGCTTACCATTCACTGCAAAAGAATCAACCGTTACACCGCTGGTGAGATAATCGGACGAAGCACCACCGAGTCTTGGCGCACCAGGTTTATGAATATTTACAATTAATTTAAAAAGGAGATTTCGCAAAGTATCGGGACTGTTATTAATGTAAGTAATTTCCTCAGTACCATGAATAGTCCGGTCAGGCGGAGTAGCTGTAACTGAAATATTGTAACGACCGTGATTCTGCCAATAACTGTTTCCCGGCCTTCCATCTAAAGAACGGGTGCCGTTTTTAAATGCGTTCGAAATATCACGTGGCATGTACAAGCTTTGTGCATGAGAAGAAAGAAAAACAAAAACAAAAAGAGAAGAGAAAACAAATCTTATCATAGCAATTATTTTATGGGAATGTAAAGTTTAATTAAAAAAAGCGATCAAAGTTTTTGATGACCGGTAACAATGCTGTTAAGCACACCTTCATTCGCCAAACAAACCCTACTATCCATTTTCCTCCGTTGACTCAGGAAGATTAAATATTTTTTGTTTGAACTTTTGATAAAAGAAAGAAACGATCAAAAGCAAAGCGCCAAGCACCAGGTAAGCAATTACTTTTTGCACAGTTGTAAAGGTCAGGCTGTCGAGTGCCAGCAATTTTGCAAGTGTAACACCCATCAAAATTATTCCGGCCATTCGTGCTCTTACGGATCGCATGCGAAAGCCCCAGGCAAAAACAATAACTGCAGTCAGCAGCCACAAAAATGTTACGGTAAATCCATCCCAGTTAAATGCAATAAACATAACAAACAAAGTCAGGGCAAGTGAGGATAATAATCTTATAGAAAATAATTCTTCTTTCCAGAAATGATAAATCAAAACCGACTGCAAAGCAATAACAACAGATACCAACAAGGTAATCACAGCAAGGTCTCCATTCGTTGCCTTGGCAGATAATCCGAATAAAAACAAAGCGGCAATATACAAGGCCACATTATTTATCAACAGTTGGTACGCATCGCTTATCTGCAGCAAATGTTTTCGAATAAATTTGAACGATACCACTGTGAACAAAAAAATAAAAAAGAAAAAAATCATGAAAACAGTTCCAATGAACTGAAACTTTGGATTGAACCTCATGGAAGCCCATCCGATAAATAAAATCCATGTGATGGTTTGCGCAACAATGCCCGCCGCTTTCCATGTCTTTTTTATAGATAAATAGATTATGCCAAGATTAATAATAGAGATGTACAAAAAGAAAAGGTCGGCACGATCGGCATTTTTACTGATAAGGAAAGGAATACCATAAGCACCCACCAGCCCAAGTAAGGCAATCTCCTGTTTATTGTAACGTATGGCTTCACACACTGTGTAAACCGTCAGCACAACCATGATCAAAAAAGCCAAAGGAAAAGAAAACATACTGTAATACACATAGGCTGCATACGTAGTAAAATATAGCGAGGCCATGCCACCGCTGAATAAAATAGCACTAAATAGCGCATATTTTTTTCGAAGACGCAATGAAAGCACATACAAAATAATTCCAGCCACATAAGCCAAAGCGATCCGCATAGATTCGGAAATTAAATTTTGATCAATGGCATATTTCACTCCAATGGATAAACCAATGACCAACACAATAATGCCGATGAAATGGATCAACCGTAAGCCAATAAAATTTTCAAGAGAGAATTTTTGTTTGTTGTGCACTTTTGATCGCGAGGGAATCGACGTAAGTTCCGCACTGGTTAATTGAGCGATCCTTTGCTGCAACTGCATGATCTTTTCCCGTTGCCATTGCACTTGCCGGCTCAATTGCTCCAACTCTTCCTGCAGCAATTCTATTTCATCCTTCTTCATCGTTTGTAAAATACTTAAAAACAAGAAGACTTTCTTAACAGTGAATAAAAACAAAACAAGTGCCTTTTAATTATCTTGCCCAAACAAAATTGAAT
>JAICTW010000647.1 GCA_025936195.1 Flavisolibacter sp. | reverse complement strand
CATGTTCTATTAAATGATCGGGAATTCCTAAAATCTTCAAATTGTTTTTGTAATTGTGTTCCGCCATGAATTCTGCAACTGCGCTTCCAAATCCACCAATTACGGTTCCATCTTCCACCGTAATGATCTTTTCATAATTCTGTAGTGCCTCATGAAGCAACTCTTCATCCAACGGTTTTGCAAAACGCATATCGTAATGAGCAGGAGTAATGCCTTCTGATTTCAATTCGCGAATAGCTGCTGCTGCAAAATTTCCGGGATGACCGATTGTAAGAATGGCTATATCTTTTCCATCTCTCAACTTTCTTCCTTTGCCAATTGTAATTTCTTCGAAAGGCTTTCTCCAGTCCGGCATTACACCTTCGCCACGTGGATAGCGGATCACAAAAGGAAGTTTAGTGCTTTCCAATTGTGCCGTGTACATGAGGTTACGCAGTTCCTGTTCATTCATCGGCGCACTGATGATCATATTTGGGATGCAACGGAAGTAAGCAATATCGTAAGCGCCATGATGCGTTGGCCCGTCTTCACCTACAACACCTGCACGGTCCAGACAAAAGATCACCGGCAGTTTTTGAATCGCCACATCATGCACCACCTGGTCATACGCTCTTTGCATGAAGGAAGAATAAATATTGCAGAACACTTTCAAACCTTGTGTGGCCATACCGGCACTGAGAGTAACCGCATGTTGTTCTGCAATTCCAACATCAATAGCCCGATTAGGCATTGTCTTCATCATAATATTGAGTGAAGACCCTGAAGGCATTGCCGGAGTAATGCCAAATATTTTTTCATTCTTCTCCGCCAATTCCACAATGGTATGACCAAATACATCCTGGTATTTTGGAGGTTGAGGTAAATCAAATTTCTTTTTGTAAATCTCACCCGTGATCTTATCAAACAATCCGGGTGCATGCCATTTCGTTTGATCTTTTTCTGCAAGCGCATATCCTTTTCCTTTCACTGTTAAGATGTGCAACAATTTGGGTCCGGGAATCTTTCTCAGATCTTTTAAAGTATCAACCAACTTGGTAATATTATGTCCATCAATCGGACCAAAATAACGGATGTTGAACGACTCAAAAAGATTACTGCTTTTTGTGAGCATTCCTTTAAGGCTGGCATCAAGCTTTGAAGCCATGTCACGGGTAAATCTTTTACCAACAGGAAGCTTGCCTAACAAATTCCAGATTTCATCACGAAGTTTGTTGTAGGTGTATGAAGTAGTAATGTCAGTAAGATATTCTTTCAATGCACCAACATTGGGATCAATGCTCATGCAGTTATCATTCAACACAATTAATACATCGGCATCACTTACGCCTGCATGATTTAATCCTTCGACAGCCAAACCTGCCGTCATAGCGCCATCACCAATTACCGCAACCGATTTACGATCTGCCTCGCCCTTATATTTTGCGGCCATGGCCATTCCTAATGCGGCGGATATAGAAGTGGAAGAATGACCAACACCAAACGTGTCGTATTCGCTTTCGCTTCTTTTGGGAAAACCGCTTAATCCTTTGTATTTACGATTGGTAATAAAATTATCTCTTCTGCCGGTAAGAATTTTATGTCCGTAAGCCTGATGGCCTACGTCCCAAACCAATTGATCGTAAGGCGTATTGTAAATGTAATGCAAGGCCACTGTTAACTCCACCACGCCAAGGCTGGCAGCGAAATGTCCGCCGTGAACACTCACCACATCAACAATGTACTGTCGTAATTCATCACAAACCTGGTGCAATTGCTCTTTCGGAACTTTTTTCAGGTCATCGGGCGAATTGATGGTTTGCAATAAAGGTCCGGCTGTTACTTGCATTCGGATAATTTAAGCTGTAAAAATATTCACTTTTTCAGGAAAACTGAACTGCCATCAAAGCTTAACAAAGCTGAAGGCAAAGGTTGAACCTGCTTTTAGTGCTGTTTCCAATACAAGTTCCACTTGTAAAATGTATCTTCCACTGGTATATTTATCCAAATCTCTGATAAAACAATACCATTAGATTTGTACAATGCAGAGACTGCACGTTTCAAGATATTGGATCTTTCAGCTTACGGGTTGGGGCTTGTTTGCTGCCATTAATATTTTCCTGGCCATTTTTATTATGAACAGGTTTAATGAAAATGGATTGCTGCGCCTTTTGTTCTTCAGCGAGGTGGGAATTCTGTTTTCCAATATCATGAGAGAAGTGATCCGCAGCAATGACCTGTTACTAAAACCAATGCGCCAGCAGATCATCATTTTTATCAGCCTCATTATTTTATTTTCTCTAATGTCCAGCGGCACCAATACGCCTTTTGAATATTTTTTTGAATTACGCCGTGACAGAGTGTACAGCTACAAAGAATTGTTTTACCTGAATTTTGGTTATTACATTTCTGTAATTACCATCTGGAGCTTTATTTATTTCATGTACCATTTCATTGCTAAAACAAGAAAGCAGGAAATGGATACTATAAAGCTCGAAGCTTTGGTAAAATCATTGGAACTAAAAACCATTAAAGCCAATATCAATCCTCAT
>JAICTW010000215.1 GCA_025936195.1 Flavisolibacter sp. | reverse complement strand
ATGAAAATAAAGCATCCAAAAACAAAGGATTTCTGCTTCATATAAATTTTGTTATACAGTGTAGCTTAAAATTATGGAGGAATAAAGCAATTAAAGATATAACCTTCAGCCTGGTTAAAAAACGATAAAAGTGGAAGCGTTCAGGAATTGATATTTAATAAAAGAAAATGGCCGCAGCAGTAGGTGAATAAACATTGCCATCAAAGCCAATCACATCATCAAAATAAAAAAGCGAAGCAAAGCTTCGCCTGCATAAAATGAAAAAATATTCTTTATGAGAAAAACGATTGTGTAAGGGCATACAGCGAAGCCAGCAGCACTACACATTTCCAGCAATTCAGTCTGTTCATTTGCTTAATTTTTGATTCATAAATTTACGACTCATAAAGTTTGCATACTGTTAAGAGTAAGCTATCAAAATTCAAATTATTCAAACATCATTTCTCCGGCTTTGTTATAAGAAACGTTTGTTTCAGTTTTGACTTTACTTCATTCGGCAAATCTTCCCTGAGTTCCAAAGCCCATTCACCACTGTTGTTCAATTGAATTGTATAAAACTCTTTAGGGTCTTCATTCAAAAAGAAGGAATTGTATTCGATGGTTATATTTTTCACTTCCTGTTCAAAGCGTTCTTTCCACCTGTTTAATTTCATTTCATCCATAGCTGCTGATTTATTTCAAAGTTAGAAAGCTTATCAGCAAACGACGCCTCATCAATAAATTCTCTTTCAGAAAACAATTGCGAGTGAATGTAGTTGATCTTTTATTCAGAGCCGAATTCATCAATCATTAATTGAATGAAGCTGTCACAGTTTCTTTATTCAATAAATGATAGCATTGCTTTACAATTTCAAGTTCTTCATTGGTAGGAACGATCAATATTTTTACATGTGCATTGTCCTGATTGATTTCTCTGATATTTCCTGAGCGTATTTTATTTTTTTCTTCATCAAGCCTGATTCCAAAAAAATCCATGTCGCTGCAAATCATCCGTCGAATATTACTGTCGTTTTCGCCAACACCCCCGGTAAAAACAATTGCATCCAAACCGTTTAAAACCGCCGCATAAGATCCAATATATTTTTTGATGCGATAGGCATACATGTGATAAGCGAGTTCCGCCTCTTCATTGCCTTCTGCAATTTGTTTGGTGATGTCACGCATATCGCTATATCCGGTAAGGCCAAGCATGCCGCTTTGCTTGTTTAATAAGGTGTTCACCTGATCAAGACTATAGCCTAATTGATTCACTAAATGAAAAATGATGGAAGGATCAATGTCTCCGGAACGTGTGCCCATGATCAAACCACTCAAAGGACCAAAGCCCATGCTGGAATCAACTGATTTACCTTCATTCACTGCAGTGATGCTGCAACCATTACCCAGGTGAATGGTGATGATTTTTGCAAAAGGGCTTTGCAAGTATTCCAATGTTTTTTCACTTACATATTTGTGGCTGGTTCCATGAAAGCCATAAGCTCTTATTCCCATTTCCGTATAGAAAGATCGCGGAATGGCATAACTGTACGCCACTTCCGGCATGGTCTGATGAAAGGCGGTGTCGAAAACAGCAACCTGTTTTGCTTTGGTGAATATTTTTTCAGCTACTTCAATCCCCAGATAGTTGGCAGGATTGTGAAGCGGCGCCAGTGGAAATAATCGCTTGATCTCTGCTTTTACTTCTTTGGTAATTATGGTTGTTGAAGCAAAGCTTTCACCACCATGTACTACACGATGACCAACGGCTTCAATTTGCTCAGGATTTTGGATCACACCAATTTCAGGATCGGTGAGCAATTGGGCCACTTCATTTAATCCTGCTTCATGATCCATCAAATCCAGTGTTCGCCGGATTGTTTTTTCTTCACCGTTGATGAACAGTTTATGTGTGATGATGGAATTTTCTAAACCGATGCGTTCTACAAGTCCGGTACAAATGGGTTCTTCATGCGGCATTTGAAACAACTGGTACTTGATGGAACTGCTGCCTGAGTTAACTGCAAATATGTTCATGTCCAATCAATTTGAATTAATGTTTGTACTTTAAACTGTTGCCTTCTCCACTTCGATCTTTTTGGCCTGCGCTTCTGTTTCTTCCTGTGCCTGAATGGCCGTAATGATCACTGTATTGAAAATATCATCCACTGTGCAACCGCGGCTCAGGTCATTAACAGGTTTGTTCAATCCCTGCAACATAGGACCAATAGCCAATGCGCCTGTTTCTCTTTGCACGGCCTTGTAAGTGTTGTTACCGGTGTTCAAATCGGGGAAGATGAGCACATTGGCTTTACCCGCCACTTTTGAATTGGGTAATTTTTGCTTTCCAACAAAAGGATCAACGGCCGCATCGTATTGAATCGGTCCTTCTATTTTTAAGTCCGGACGTTTTTGCTTCACGATCTCTGTTGCTTGTCTTACTTTTTCCACATCAGCACCTTCGCCCGAAGAACCGGATGAATACGAGAGCATGGCAATTCTTGGTTCAATGCCAAAACGTTTGCTGCTTGCGGCAGAAGAAATAGCGATCTCCGCTAATTGTTCCGCTGTCGGATTTGGATTAACAGCGCAATCGCCAAACACGGCAACACGATCCGGAAGACACATAAAAAATACGGATGAAACGATGGAAGTGCCAGGTTTTGTTTTTACAAACTGCAATGCCGGACGAATAGTATGTTGCGTAGTATGTATAGCACCGGAAACCATTCCATCTGCATGACCTTTGTACACCATCATCGTTCCGAAGTAAGAAGCATCCGTCATCAGGTCGCGGGCCATTTCCAATGTTACATTTTTGTTCTTGCGCAGTTCGTAAAGTGTTTCTACATAATCAGGATAATAAGATGATTCAACAGGGTTGACAATATGTAATCTATCATTGTCAAAACTCAATCCCAATCGTTTGATGGAAGCAGCCACCTGTGATGGTTCTCCTAAAATAGTAAGATCAACAATCTCCTGCTTCAGCAATCGCTCTGCTGCTTTTAAAATACGGTCGTCATTTCCCTCGGGCAAAACAATATGCTTGCGTTGTGTTTTTGCTTTTTGAGTGATCTGGTATTGAAACATATATGGCGTTACTCCTTCGGAAGTGTAGGTAACTAGTTTTTCATCCAAAGATTTTACATCAACATATTTATTGAAGGTGTCAATAGCCAGTTGAATTTTTTTAGTGTTATCCGGTGTAATGCGTGAGTGAATGGAAGCTAACCGGGAAGTGGTTTCGAAGGTCCCGCTTTTCACAGAAATAACAGGCACTACGGTCTGTAGTCCTTCAATGAGACGTTGAATGGGTTCATCTAAATGTCCGCTAACAGTAGTGACAACTCCTGCAACTTTCGGATAATTTGTAGAAAGATTAGCAAGTATAGTACTGATCACAATATCGCCGCGGTCGGCAGGTGTAACGATCACCACATTTTCCTTAATATGATTTAAAAACTGCGGAACCTGCATGGCACCGGTAATAAAATTATCTACCTGATTGCTCATCTGATCTTCTCCGCAAACAATCTTAGCACCCAGTTGTTCGCAAATTTCTTTCATGGTGGGAGCAAGCAAACTTTTATCCTCGGGTATAATGGAAAGTGTAATGCCGTTCGTTAATTCATTAATCAAAAAACCTTTTACATCCTGAATTTGTTCACTCTTCACCTTGTTGACGATAATACCGATAACCTGCACTTCACGTCCTTCAAAATTGCGCCATACGGTAAGTGCTGAGTTAATGATCTGCGCACTGGTTTTACTTTCGCCGGAAACAACAATGATCACCGGTGCTCCAAGATTTTTTGCGATATTGATATTGGCTTCAAACTCGAATGCGGTTCCTTCACCAATAAAATCACTTCCGTCAATGATCGTGAAGTCATGAGTTTCTTCCAGCCTCTTTACTTTACGTATTACGGTATCAATCATTTCACTCTGGTTCTGTATTTCCAGTAGTTTCATGGCCTGTCGCCTTGTGAAAGCAAAAGCTTCTTCGTACCGGATGGGTAATTTGAAATAAGAAAGAACGGTATCAATATGAACGTCTTTCTTTTTATCAGGATCGGAGTTAATGATCGGTTTGAAATACGCCACCTTTTGCGCCTTTCCCAATAACATATTCACAAGTCCAAGCGCAACAATTGATTTTCCGCTATATGGTTCTGCTGAGGCAATAAAAACATTCTTCGTCATAGCTCAAGTATTAAAATTCCGCTGCAAAATTGGCAAAGTATCACTGATTCTGTGTTGATACAATATTAGAATTAACATGATAAATATCAGGTGATATGAGCGGACGATCAATTTTCAAAAAAATAGTCCTCATAAAACATCCAAATGTTTTTAGCAAGCTGATGATTGCATTATTAAACCAATGATGCGCTGTAACTTTAAAAAAATAATTCATGAAAACCGTAATCATCACCGGAGCTAACGGCAATTTGGGATCAGCAGTTACACAAAGTTTTCTTTCAAAAGGCTACAGGGTTATTGCAACAGTGCACAATGAAGATTCAAAAAAAGAATTTTCTGAAAATAAAAATTTGCAGGTGGAAGTGGTAGATCTGACGAATGAAGAAGCGACGGCGTCTTTTGTTTACAAAACAATTGAAACCTTCAAGACCATTGATGCTGCTTTATTACTTGCCGGTGGATTTGCCATGGGAGATATTGCTGGAACAGGATCAGAAGATATCAAGAAGCAAATGAGCATCAACTTTGATACGGCTTATCATGTTGCCCGCCCTGTTTTTCAACAATTGATAAAGCAAAATAATGGACGGATTGTTTTTGTAGGCTCGCGTCCTGCGCTGAAAGCAACTGATGGAAAAAAAATGATCGCTTACAGTTTAAGCAAATCACTTCTTTTTAAGCTTGCGGATTATTTGAATGCTGAAGCGAAGGGGAAAAATGTAACAGCAACGGTTATTGTACCAAGCACCATTGATACAGAGCCGAACAGAAAGAGTATGCCTGATGCTGATTGGGAAAACTGGGTTAAGCCCGAAGCACTGGCTGAGATTATTGAATTTGTGGTTTCGGATAAATCGGCTTCGCTGAGGGAAACCGTTCTGAAGGTTTATAACAACGCTTAAAGTTGGAAGAGATCGTCCTCCTAAAATTTACAATGCCTTTTTAGAACAGATAAGCCACTCCAACGTGGGCACTCACATGAAAAACATTTTCGTAGTACCACTGATAATTGAGTGAGTTTATAAAGGAAAGGCGCACATCATAAAGCATTCTGTTGTGCAGCCATGACTTATTCAGGTTCAGTGAAAAATCCACCCAGTGTTTTTGAAAATTGCGATAAGGTGAAAATGCAGCATAGTAAAAATCATTGTTGTAAACCACACGTTCTATAACACCTCCAATTTTATCGGCTCCTGATCCCCACTGCAATCCCAAAGTCTGGCTGGAACCACCAGGGCCAATTCCCGCCCCGATAACCTGCCCTTGGTTGGTATAGCCGTGTCTTACCTGATAATGTGCATACCAGCTTTCCAATTCCCTGACCATGCTGGTAGAAGGAATTTGAAGATTAGTGATCTCGCTAAAAATCTGCAGATCTTTCTTTCTTCCATCAAATATTTTCGAGAAACCAACAATGTAAGCCCTTGAATGTTCCGGCTCTACCAGGAAATCCCTGGAATTCTGAGAGTGATCGTTCCTGCCAAATTCTCCATAGAGTTCGGCTTTTTCTTT
>JAICTW010000666.1 GCA_025936195.1 Flavisolibacter sp. | reverse complement strand
TTGCTGAAACAAAAAGCAGCAACACCCATTTTATAAAACTGCCTGCGATCAGTTTTCTTTGCTTTCTTTTCTTCGGAATCATTCAGGCTGATGTAGGGCTCATATCCCATGAAGGCTAACAGCTCTACAATTTTTCTAAGTGAAGTTTGCCGGTGATCGAAGGCAATGAAAACTTCCTTGCGCTGGAAATTGGTTTTTGAAAAAGCAACACCCGGTTGAATGTTGTGCAGGTTTTCGAGTAGCCAAATGCAGGAAGCACAATGCATCTGCGGCAAATAAAAGCTTACGTGGCTTTGTTTCTCGTCCTGGAAGCTGAGTAATTTTTGTTGGGCTTCCGAAATGTCGAGGAAAGAGAATTTACCGGAATTGAATTTCCCTTTTACTTTAATGCCCGGCGTTTTACTCAGATCGTAATAATTGCAAAGGCCATTTTCCCTGAGTAAACTGTACACAAAGCTGCAGCCATCGCAGCAAAAGAAATTTCCATCGGCCTCGATGGAAGTATCGCAGGCTTCACCGCAATGATAACAATGGGCAGCTTTTTTCTGCTTCGAAAGTTTTTCGACCAATGGATGTGTTTCCGGCATCGGGACAAAGATGTATTTGCCCAAAAACTCCGGAAATGAGAAGCATCAATTTAAAAGCTGAGAAAGATCAGGATTGTTTGTTGACCTTATACACAACGATCATAAAGCAGATCAACACCAAAAGACTAAAGTCAATCAGATCTTTACGGGAAATATCAATTCTTATCTGACGGGATATAAAACGCATGGGGGAAAGCTCCGTTAGTTTTCTTAACAAGTTCATAGGGTTTGGTTTTTGTAAATCCGGCGACAAGATAAGAACAGTTACGTGAAACTGAAATAGGAATTCTACTATTTTAAAAAGCTTTCTCATTACTAAAAAAATGCATTTTGACTGAAACTCAACATATAACGTCAATGATCACCCAAAAGAATATACGATGATACTTAATGGCAATAATGAAATGGTTTGTCCGGCTACAATCTGCATTGGATGTGATTTCTGTTTTTTATCAGCGTTAAACATCCACTGTTCCTCTTTTGAGTCCAGCAGTTTCCTGCCGTCTTTGTTCGTAGGAATACTGTATGGAATTTCCTTTGTGGAGAAATTAAAAAGACAAAGCAGTTGTTCTTCCATTCCTCCCGAATGACGAAACAAAGCCAAGGCTTCTTCATTAATCACTTCGGATTGCATATCTCCTTTTTGAAAATTGTTTAGTGCAGGTAAAGTCTTTCGCATTTGGATCAATTGCTTATGCCAGTTTAAAATGATCTGATGATGTCCTTGCTTTCTTTTTTCCCAATGAATTTTGGATTGCAGAAATGTATTTTCATTTTGCGGATCGGGAATGTTTTCATCAAACCCAAAATCCCTGAACTCATTTTTTCTTCCTTCCTGGACAGCTTTGATCAATTGTTCATCGCTATGACTAACGAAATAAAAGAAAGGTGATTGATCAGCATATTCTTCACCCATGAAAAGCATGGGAAGATAAGGCGCTAATAAAATAGCTGCGGCTGCAAGCTTCATCTGTTCTTCATTCACCAACATGCAAAGCCGCTTGCCATCGGCACGATTACCAATTTGATCATGATTTTGATTGAACACAATAAATTTATCTCCCGGAATAGATGCAGAAGAAGCGCCGTGTTTTCTTTTCCGGAATTTTACCCATTGGCCGCTGTGTACAAATCCATCATTGTAAGCTTTTGTCAATTGTTCCATGGTTCCGAAATCATAATAGCGTTCTTTGTCTGCAGGATTGATCAGAACATACAAGGCGTGATGAAAATCATCGAGCCATTGTGCATCAAATCCATAACCACCCTGTTCGGGTGCTTTCACTACTTTCGGACTATTAAGATCACTTTCCGCAATGAGGTAAAATTTCTTTTTTAATGTCTCTTCCAGTTGCTGCACTTTATTGTACAATAGTTCCCAAAAATGAACAGCGCCATTATCGAACACCGTATGAATGGCATCGCAACGCAAAGCATCAATATGATAATATTCAAACCAGTAAACAGCATTGTTAGAAAAATATTCGCGAACGCCATCGCTCCAGGCATCATCAAAATTGATAGCATCGCCCCAGGGTGTTTTGTATTTATTGGTGAAGTAAGGTGCGAACTCAGAAAAATAATTTCCTTCAGGGCCCAAATGATTGTACACTACATCCAGAATGACAGCAATGCCTTTTTGATGGCAGGCATCCACTAATTTTTTTAATCCATCTGGTCCGCCATACGAATTTTGAACTGCATAAGGATACACACCATCATAGCCCCAATTTCTATCTCCCGGAAATTGTGCAACGGGCATGATCTCAATGGCGGTAATACCAATATCTTTCAATTCATCCAGTCTTGGTATGATGGCTTGGAATGTTCCTTCAGGAGTGA
>JAICTW010000494.1 GCA_025936195.1 Flavisolibacter sp. | reverse complement strand
TTACGGCATCAAAAGAAATGATCTTCCCATCATTGCTACCAATAGTTTTTCTTTATTGGTGAATATTACAATGGTGGTTTTAAGAATTAAATACAAAAAATAGTTGGATATGCCGTTGGCATGTCCCTACACTCTCTCAATTACCATGGCACTGGCGCCACCGCCGCCATTACAAATTCCGGCAGCACCGTATTTGCCTTTATTTTGTTTTAAGATGTTGATCAGCGTAACAATGATCCTGGCCCCGCTGCAACCTAATGGATGTCCAATGGAAACAGCACCGCCATTCACATTCACTTTTGCCGGATCTAAATTCATTTTTTTTGTATTTACAATCCCCACCACACTGAAAGCTTCATTCAGTTCCACATAATCCATATCATTCATTTGCAAACCGGCTTTTTTTACAGCAAGCGGAACAGCAAGGCTTGGTGTTGTGGTAAACTGAACCGGCGCCTGTTCTGCATCGGCATATCCGCGAATAATAGCGAGAGGTTTTATTCCTAACTCTTTTGCTTTTTCACTGCTCATTAAAACTACGGCAGCGGCGCCATCATTCATGGTGCTGGCATTAGCGGCAGTTACCGTTCCTTCTTTTCCGAATACAGGTTTTAAAGAAGCAATTTTATCAAACTTTACATTCCAGGGTTCTTCATCCTTATTGACAATTGTTGGCTCTCCTTTTTTGGATGGAATTTCAACAGGCACTACTTCATCTTTGAATTTTCCACTCTCCCATGCCGCCTGACTTCTTTTATAACTTTCTACAGCAAAGGCATCCTGTTCTTCACGACTGATATTATTTTCCGAAGCACAAGTATCCGCAGCGCAACCCATTGCCAGATTATCATAACGGTCTGTCAAACCATCTTTCGCCAAACCATCAATCAAAGAACTATTTCCATATTTATTTCCCCAGCGCATACTCTCCACATAAAAAGGAACGGAGCTCATATTCTCCATTCCGCCGGCAACAACAATATCATTGTCGCCCAATAAAATACTTTGAGCGCCTTGTGTAATGGCTTTCATTCCGCTGGCGCAAACTTTATTTACAGTAGTGCAAACAACATTGTCAGGAAGTCCGGCGAACCTTGCTGCCTGACGTGCGGGTGCCTGTCCAAGGTTGGCCTGCAATACGCAACCCATCAGCACTTCATTCACTTGTTCGGGTTTAATACCTGCTCTTTCAACAGCAGCTTTAATAGCAATAGCTCCGAGTTTTGTGGCAGGAATATCTTTCAATGCACCGCCAAAGCTTCCAATGGGAGTACGAACCGCAGAGACGATATAAACTTCTTTCATATAGTAAACGATTATAGCGCCGCAAAGATAAGGTTAGTTTGAAGTTTGTAGTTTGTGGTTTGTAGTTCGATGTCCTTAAATCGAAGAGCCTTCTATTTGTTGAATAGTTTCTAAAGAGTGGTTCGGGCGATGAACCAAAATTGCTACAACTTGAACACTTGTTGCGGCGTACTTCTTTCATCGTTTAGTAATTCTTATCATCTCATTCGACGTTACCTTTGACACTTATGTGTCTTTAACTATGGCCTTGAAAACAGAACAACATTATACACTCATTATCATCGGCGGAGGACCTATCGGCATCGCCTGCGCATTGGAAGCTAAGAAACACAACATTGACTATTTGATACTGGAAAAAGGAACGATCGTCAATTCATTATTCAACTACCCGGTGAATATGACTTTCTTTTCTACTTCTGAACGATTGGAAATCGGCAATGTTCCTTTTGTTTCCAACAATCCCAAACCCACAAGAAGCGAAGCATTGGAATATTATCGCCGTGTGGCAAAGGATAATCATGTCAACGTTCATCTTTTTGAAAAAGTAATTGATGTAAAGACCCAGGAAACATCTGAAAAGTTTCCCGCTTATCAGATCATCACTACCAAAGCAAGCTACACCAGCAAGTTCATCATTTTGGCTACCGGTTTTTATGATATTCCTTACCTGCTTAATATTCCGGGAGAAGATCTTCCGAAAGTAAAGCACTATTATGACGATCCGCATTTTTATGCTTTTCAAAAAGTGATCGTTATTGGCGCACAAAATTCTGCTGTTGATGCCGCACTGGAAACCTGGCGCAAAGGCGCTGAAGTGATTATGGTCGTTCGGGGACCGGAAATTGGTAAAAGAGTAAAATATTGGGTGAAGCCTGATATTGAGAACCGCATCAAAGAAGGTTCGATCAGGGCTTATTTTAATTCCTCCATTAAAGAGATCCGCGAAAAAGAAGTGGACATTGAAACTCCGGATGGAACATTGACAGTTGAAAACGACTGGGTGATTGCGATGACAGGCTATCAACCTGATCTGCCTTTTCTCAAAAAGATCGGAATTGAACTATGCGATGATGAAACCTGCAAACCTGCTTACAGCGAAGAAACGCATGAAACCAATCAGCAGAATATCTATCTCGCCGGAGTAATTTGCGGAGGCATGAACACGCATCGCCTTTTTATTGAGAACTCAAGGGAACATGCAGTGAAGATCGTAAATGATATAGCCAAAAAGATTTCTTAACGGTCCACGGCGGACCATTTCAAGAGGCAAAAGAAAGAGCTTTATTGTTGGCTGGTTACTCTTCAGGCTTGTTGGTCACCAGCGAAAGCTTGGCAAAATCAGAACCGGCAAATATCCTGGCAAGGCTGATATCATTTGATTTTTGATAGGCAGGCAGGTTTTTTTGAGTAACAATTCTCCAGAAATTCTTGGCTTTTAATTCTTGGTAATCTCTTCCCTGAACAATAATTCCACGGACCGGGTCCCTTTTCTTTAATTCAAAACGAATGATCTTTCCCTGAGGGATCGTTTCCTTTGCTAAAAAGTGTTCAATTTGTTCAACTGTCATAAGCGGGCTAAGATAAGGGTTTCGACCATTCCAATCTATACATGAACGTTAAAAAATTGTAATGCAGCGTTTTTAAGGGTTATCATGGATAATCAACTGAGCCGGCAAACTAAAGCCCATAAAGGTTATGCTTTAGCGGCCTGCAGTTTTTGTTCGTAAATTTCTTTTTGCAATTCCTTATTAATGATCACTCCGGCCTTTGCTCCTTCAGCGCCGGCTACTACCACAAATTGCATATCTCTTGCCGCGTCGCCGGCCACATACAAACCCTCAATATTAGTTTGCTGATAGCGGTTGGTAACGATCACACCTTTTTTGCTGACTTCGCAACCGAAGGCCTCGGCAATATTGCATTGCTGTGTGTATCCATTCACAAAAAACAAAGCATCACATTCCCTTTCCTCT
>JAICTW010000741.1 GCA_025936195.1 Flavisolibacter sp. | reverse complement strand
GTTTCATTGGCATCTGCAGGGCGAATGACGGTTACATCAGGCACGGAGCGTAATCCTATTAATTGCTCAACCGGCTGATGGGTAGTTCCGTCTTCACCAAGACCAATACTATCATGTGTATAAATAAAAACCGGGCGGATCTTCATAATGGCAGCAAGCCTCACAGGAGGACGCATATAATCTGAGAATATAAGAAAAGTGGCACCAAAAGGAATAATTCCTTTGGTAAGTGCCATCCCGTTTAAAACCGCACCCATGGCATGTTCACGTATTCCAAAATGAAAATTTCTTCCGCCGTGATTTTCATCGGTAAAAGATTCAAAAGCATCCAGTTCTGTATCTGTTGATGGCGACAGATCTGCTGAGCCTCCAATCAATAAGGGCAATTTATCTGCAATAGCATTCAATGTTTTCCCCGAAGCCTTTCTTGTAGCAAGGCCTTTTTCATCTGGTTTAAAAACGGGAATATTATCCTTCCAACCCTCCGGTAATTTACCGCTGCTCAGTAATTCATACTCTGCTGCTTCTGAAGGATACTTTTCTTTGTATTTGGAATATAACTCTTTCCAAGCTTGTTCTTTTTTTATTCCTGCGTTTCCTTTGCTTTTATAATACTCCAGTACTTCATTAGCTACAACAAAACTCTTTTCCGGGTCAAAACCAAAATTTTCCTTTACCAGTTTCACTTCATCTTTGCCCAAAGGAGAACCATGGGCAGCGGCAGTATTTACTTTGTTGGGGCTTCCAAAACCAATGTGGGTGCGCACTTTGATCAATGAAGGCTTTTTAGTTTCATTTTGTGCATTCACAATAGCGGTGTGTATGGCTTCTGTATCATTACCATCAGCCACAGACTGCACATGCCAGCCATAAGCATGAAAACGTTCGGCAACATCTTCATTAAAAGTGAGCGACGTATCACCTTCAATGGTAATTTTATTATCATCATAAATATAAATCAAGTTGCCCAACTTAAGATGGCCGGCTAATGAGGCAGCTTCCGAGCTTACTCCTTCCATAATATCGCCATCGCTGCAAATCGCATAAATTTTATAATCAAATAAATCAAAACCAGGCTTGTTGTATCTTGATGCAATGTATTGTTGAGCAATGGCCATACCTACGCCATTGGCAAAACCCTGGCCAAGCGGACCTGTGGTTACTTCAATTCCTGCTAATAACCCGTGCTCAGGATGACCGGCAGTTTTGCTATGTAATTGCCTGAAATTTTTAAGGTCATCAAGGGTGACATCATAGCCGGTTAAATATAAAAAACAATATTGCAGCATACAGGCATGGCCTGCTGATAAAACAAAACGATCCCTGTTGGGCCATTCAGGATTTTCCGGATTATAATTCATCACTTTTGTCCAAAGTACATCTCCTATTGGAGCCAACGCCATAGGCGTTCCTGGGTGCCCGGAATTGGCTTTTTGCACCGCGTCTGCAGATAGTACCCGAACTGTATTAATTCCTAACTGTTCAATTGATTCCATTTTCTCTTGTTTAAGATTGATTTTTTTTGATTCAAAATATAAGCCACTAAAATTTTAGGCTAATAACAAAAGTAATGATAAAGAAAGTCCTGACGAAAAATAGAGTGATACGGTTCGCTATGGTTACATTTAAAACAGGAAACAATTTTTATTCAGGAGCAGTTTTTGCGGATGGTCTGTAAAACAGCAGTTGCTATGGCACATTCATTTAAAATGGGCGACCATGTAAGATGGAACTCAGAAGCGGGGCATGTATCAGGAAAGATAACTAAAATTCATACTTCGGATTTTAATTATAAAGGATATACGCATCATGCTACAAAAGATGAACCGCAGTATGAAATTAAGAGTGATAGGAGTGATCATATTGCGGTTCATAAAAGTTCTGCCTTATCTTTAATAAAGTAAACAATGGTC
>JAICTW010000485.1 GCA_025936195.1 Flavisolibacter sp. | reverse complement strand
CAATCACTCATATCAAGTATGACAGGGCTGTAGTGGTCTAACTGATTATTTCTGCTTCTTTGCGCCATTATCACAAATTTAGTTATAATGGCAGACAATGGTTGAGGCTTAACTATTGATTATGGAATTGAAAGCTGCGGTTACCAACTTCAATAACAATTTTAATGGCACATTTTTTATAGTTGTAATAAGGAAGTAAAAGCACAGGTTGGCAGAAACTATTTTTTGAATAACTTAGCTCAAACCATTAAACCAAGTTTATGAAGCACAAATTTTTTCTTTCGGCATTTTTCTTTGCAACAGCTCTGTTTTTTGTATCGTGTTCGAATAACAGCAATAAGGATAACAACAATACGGCGGCTGCAGACAGCAGTTCAGGAACTTCTTCTGCTACAACGGACGAAGGTTCCAATCCAAAAGGCATTGGTCAGTACACCAATGTAGAGCTAACGCATCCATTGGATGAGAAGATGATAGCACATGGGCAGGAGATTTATAATTTAAAATGCGGTTCCTGTCACAAGCTTACTGATGAAAAGCTGGTTGGACCAGGATGGAAGGGAGTAACGGACAGAAGAACACCGGAATGGATTATGAACTTTGTAACAAATACAGACGAGATGATTGAAAAGGATACAGCAGCACAGAACTTGCTTGAGATTTGTCTGGTGAAAATGCCCAATCAGAACCTCTCCGAACAGGATGCCCGATCTATACTGGAGTACATGAGAAAGAATGATGGAAAGAAATAACTTACTTCTTTATCTTTCAATAGAGCCATTAGCTATTGCTGATGGCTTTTGTTTTTGTAGAGTATCACTAGGCCTCTTGAAATAGCAATCAGCAAGGCACCTGTAAAAAGTAGAATGGCTGCTCCCCATAGAAGCCACTTGTAGATGCTATTATTGGTTTTAAATAAAATACCTAAGCCCTGAGACATCAACAATAGTTCATTAGCTATAATGCCCACTGCAAAAAGAATAAGAGGAAAACGAATTGGTTTTTTTTCTTTGGTAAAAAACTCCGCTTCTATTAATACAGAAAGAATATAAAAACTAATGAAGCCCAAAAATACAAGATGCAAAAAGCCAATAATTACCGGCCTGTCGCCGTAAACGGCATTGCCAAGATCAGGGAGAATGGTGCCTACCTGCAGCAGGCTTTTAATGAAAAAAGAAGTGAAAGAAAAGATCCAGAAAACACGGCCGATGGAATAGACAAACAAATTTCTTTGAAAGACAGGGCGTATAAACTTCAGGAAATAAAACAAACTTGCCAGTATTAATATACCACCTATAATGGCAAGCACATAAAAGAAAATTTTATTGTGCCACAACAATGAAAAGAATAGGGAGGGCACAATGGAAAGACAAAGCAATAAGGCAAAGCTGTTTTCATTTTTACCCAATACAATCCCTTTCTTCAAAAGAAAATTTAAGAACAAAGCAAATACCGCAAGCGTAAAAAATCCATTGTATTGAAAGTGCAGGAACGTATAAATGGAATCCCGGTACAATAAAGAAGCTCCTGATCTTGTAACAAGAATATACGTGAGACCTAATGTCCCAAGGAAAGACAGGATGAGACTGATAAGCGCAGAGGCACTGAGCAATTTCACACTCTTGTTTACCTGCGCTTTGGATAAATAATTTATAAAGACCGGAACAAACACAAGCGCGGCTGCCACGTAGAGGGAAGAAAAAAAGATTGTTATTGCCGTATAGCCTAAAAACGGAAATAGAAAAGCCATTCCCAATGAGCTGATCTCAATTGCTGCAAGCAGCCACTGAAAAATCTTTTTTGAAGAAAACGCTTCGGGTAATATGTCGTAGATAAATAATGTCAGCAGGGCCAGGCCCACCCATCCTGCAAAAGCAAAATGAGAGTGGGCACTTTCCACACTGCGGAAATCTATGAACTTAAGAGGAAACAGGATTTTACTTCTAAGTGTAAAACCCAAAAGAGCAACAATAGATAGATTAATTACACTTAGGCTTAGCCAGAAACTTCTTTTATTTTTCATCATGAAACAGGAATCTATACTTTAATCGGCCTGAAACACGCCCATTGCTCCGATGGTAGCATTAGCAAAGGAGTGATCCACAAAAGTATATTGTCCTTTCTCAGGAAGAACAAATTCCATCACAGCGCCTTGTGCAGGTCCCACTAAAACCGCCTGCATTCCTCTGAACTCATTGGCTGGATTTCCATCAAACCAAACTTTATCCAGTATAGTTCCTATCACGTGAAAACTTGAAATATTATTGGGACCTACATTTAAAAAGTATAGGCGTATCCGTTCTCCTGCTTTTGCATGAATGGGATGGGTGACATATTGCGCCACTTTACCATTGAAGGCAACAAAGCTGGGTTGTCTTTTCAAAGCAAGTGAGGTATCAGGAATATAATGATCACCCTTCGGACTTAAATAATATTCGTTTTGAACAATGGCAAACTCCTTATCCACCTTGCCAGGAAACCCTTCTTTAGGCTCAACAATCACCATGCCCACCATGCCTGAGATCATGTGCAGTAACACCATTGGTGTGCCGCAGTGATACATGAACACGCCGGGATAATTAGCAGTCCATGTAAAGTGAATCGTTTCTCCGGGGAAAATACTTCTGTATTTGTCTTCCGGATTTACCATGGCTGCGTGAAAGTCTATAGAATGGGGCATGGGCTGCAGCATCTGTCCGCTAACGCCCATCTGCATCGTACTGGTGTCATTAGAGCGGTCAGTCATAGAAAATTTTATGGTTTGTCCCACACGTACTCTCAATATAGGTCCAGGAAGTGAATCACCAAAAAGCCATCCGGGGAAAACAACGTCCTTCTTTGCATGAAAAAGCCGGTGCGTTACATCAATCTTTACTTCCACAGTATCGCCATCCTGAAGTTTGGGAACATTCGGACCATAAGCCAGCGGCCCGGTTTGCTTTCCATTATCAGGCTGACTGGTAACGGTTGCCTTGGGAGAACCATAAACCATGTTTGAATTTTCTCCTGAACTATTGCCGGAGTTATTACAGGAGCAGAAAATAAGAACAGCGGTAAATAAGAAAAAACTTTTCATAATCAGATTTTTAATAAAAACAATGCCAGAGCAGGTATGTTTAGCTAACCTGTATAAATGTGTGCAAAGGTCAGGGTTGTGGAATTGCCGACAACGTTCTTGCAGAAAAAAATTACCGATTGCGTAAATGATAATGATATATGATAAATGCTTTTGTCGAGTACTCAACCGTTTTTGAATTGTCAGGAGTTGCTAATTGTAACGGGCAGGCACAACCGCAACAAAAATGGATAAGAGAATGTTTGTAGGATTCTCTTAT
>JAICTW010000111.1 GCA_025936195.1 Flavisolibacter sp. | reverse complement strand
GATCTATGATGGATTGCTATTAACGGTACTCTTTGCATTCAGCGACTATCCAATGGAAAGAATAACGCTGATTCTCTCCTCGTTAAATCCAATTGATCTTGGTCGCATTTACCTGATGCTACAGATGGATGTAAGCGCTTTAATGGGATATACCGGCGCCACTTATAAAGATTTCTTTGGTAGCAATCTGGGGCTTTTATATACACTGGGCATTATGCTCATTTGGATGGCTGTACCGGTACTACTGGCACTTCGTTCCTTCAACAAAAAAGATTTGTAAGCAGCAATTCTTTTGATCTGTTTTCCTATGACGAAATAAAAAATCCCTCATCTGCTGAGGGATTTTTATATCAGGCGTTCAATTTTTTAAACTGGTTTTTGGTTAACAATAAGGAAACAGACGCCTTTAGTTTTTCAAAGGATCACTCCTTGTTTTTATAGGATTGTTGGATAACTGGTTTTCTGGATTTGGATTGGTTCTCTTAGAAATTGGATTACTTACTGTCTATTGCTAAGTTCGTAACCTTTAGTTCTTTTGTCAATAGGAAAACCTGCGAACTCTTCAACTTTTTTCCCTGCGTAAATTTCCGAATACTCTATGGCATAAAAATCTTTTCGGAAGATCAGCTGCATTGGCAGATTTGTTGTGACAGTAATCTTAACATCAAAAGATCAATTATGAAGAACAGAAATGAACAGCCTGATTTTAATGGCAGCGATGAAAGAAAAAGCATGAAACAGGAATTCCAAAAAGAACACGATAATAACAGCAATGCATTTACAAAAAAAGATGACCTCAGTTTGAATAACAGCATACGCAACCAGGGAGACGTGAACGGATCTACATTTGGTGCTTCAAGCAATCCCACACAGTTTAGCAATATTGGTCAGAAGGATCAAACCAGCGAAGAAGAAAACAATGGCAACATAGAAGATATAAATCAGCAGGACCGGAACACAGGAAATGGCGGCTCCATGTATTCCGACCATTTGTACCACGCAGAAAATAATTTTATCAGCGGCACAGGTCAGTTCTCAGATGAGAACAGAAGGGAAGAAACAGGCAATGCTACAAAATCTTCTGATGCGATGCAGAGCAATAAAGGAAAAGATCCAGGCAAGAAAAATAAACCAGCCAGGTAACATACACCTGCTTCTCAAACGATCTAAACATCATCGCGAAAAATATATGCATCAACTATTTCTTTTGATTCATCAAAAGCCGGTATTGCTTAATTTTATTGATGCCGCTTTGCTTCACTCCCTTTCCTGTTTTATCAACGGAACGCCTGCTTTTGCGTGAATTGAACCTGAATGATGCCCCTGAAATATTTACACTCCGGTCCGATGATGGTGTGAACAAATACCTCAATCGTCCGAAAGCCGAATCCATTAAAGACGCAAAAGATTTCATCAACAAAATAAATTTTGGTATAAGGGAAAATCAGTCTCTCTATTGGGCCATTTGTTTAGAGGGCCAATCTAAACTTTGCGGAACCGTTTGCCTTTGGAATTTCTCTGATCAAAAAGACAAAGCAGAAACAGGCTATGAATTGCTTCCACAATTTCAAAGGAGAGGAATTATTTGTGAAGCATTAGCCGGCGTAATTGAGTATGGCTTCAAAACCTTGCAACTTACAACCATTGAAGCATGGACAATGGCACAGAATTTACGTTCCATCAAAGTTCTTGAACAAAATCACTTCCAAAGAGACTTTGATGCTGAACAAATGATCAACGAAGAAGATAAAAAAGCAGGAACCATAATTTATTCCTCACACAAAACGAAAACCAATTAAAAACTCCCTGCTTTCAATTTATAGTTGGTCATCATGCAAGGCTCGCATTGTCCGGGCACTTTACCCGAATACACAAACGGGTATTTGCTCAATTGCATTAACTCCACCAGTTTAGATGCGGGAACACCGTATTTTAAATACACTTCGCGGATCTCTCTTTTGGACATCCCCATTTTTTCCATCAATAAACTTTCGGATTGTTTTTCTGCAGACGACAGTGAAGGAAACTGCCTTAATGAAGAATTTTTCATAGGTAGATTTTTGGATTTGCGTGCAAATTAAATCCCCGCAACAAGTTTTCATAATTTAAAAAGTAAAAGATATGCACTACAAGTTTTCACCTACATTTTCCTAATCGAAACGGTTGGAGGTTTGGTACTTAGCTGCATTGCTACTATCGTCTTCGCTTGTGTCACTCACTTCAACGCTTTATAATTCTATTGTGCATTGTGCAAGTGTCATTACAATATCCAATAGTTATTTATTGGAAGAGTTTTCAGCGCCGCAAAGAGTTCAAAGAAGACGCAAAATCTTGCGTCTCTAACAACCAAATACATCACGCCTCCTGTAAAATTTTGATGTCCAATTTTTTCATTTGAAGTAATGCCTTCATCACTCTTTCCGATCTCACAGGATCACTCATTAACTCACTTAGAAGTTTAGGAACAATTTGCCAGGACAACCCATATTTGTCTTTGAGCCAGCCGCATTGCTGCGCTTTGGGATCGCCATCTTCAGAAAGTTTTTTCCAATAATGATCTATTTCCTGCTGCGATTCACAATTCACTACAAAAGAAATGGCTTCGGTGAATTGAAAAACCGGACCGCCATTAATAGCCGTGAACTCCTGCCCTTCTATTTCAAAGACAACGGTCATTACCGAACCTTTTGGCTGATGCGCCGCCTGCGATCCTGAATCGCTGTAGCGAACAACTTTGACTATTTTGGAATTTTCAAAGATAGAAGTATAAAACTCTGCAGCTTCTTCAGCTTCGTTATTGAACCATAAAAATGGATGGATCTTTTGCATAGTGTTTCCTTTGTATCCTCAAAGATGAAAATCTTTTAATGGAGAAGCGGGTGCAAACAGCGCCAATTTCAGGGGTAATTACGACAAGGCTGCTGAACAGCTTTCAATTTTAAACCGTTCGACTTTGATTTACGCCTTTTCGTAAAAAGAGTTTCAGGCCTGCTACAAACCCTGTCAAAATCTGCTTACATTTAAGATCAAAATAATTTGTATGCAAACTACCTTCTTCAAAAGAGTACTTAGCTTATTGATTGCTCCTGCTTTTCTTTTAGCCTTTACTTCTAAAGTGGACCGCACTAATTTTTCCGGTGAATGGAAATTAAATGAATCGAAAAGCGATCTCGGACAAATGGCACGCTTTGCCACAAGAACAATTAAAGCCGATCAGAAAGACGATGCCATTACCATTGCCCAAACTTCTCCATCGTTCAACGGTGATGACGTGACCACTACACAAATCCTGAGTTACGATGGCAAGGAAACGGAAACCACAGTGTTTGGAAATTCAAAAAGAAAGTCAAGTGCCAAATGGTCGGATGATGGTAAAACACTTATCATTAACTACACGCTGGAGCTTGATTTTGGCGGACAAACCTCAGAAGTGAAAGGAACGGAAACCTGGAATTTGTCTGATGATGGTAAAACCCTGACTGTGCAGATCAATTCATCTTCGTCACGAGGCGATTTTTCATCAAAAGCCGTGTATGATAAACAATAAGCTTATTTCACGCCTTTACAATTTTTAAAGCAACGGCAGAATGGATGAAACGTATTTATAAAAAATCTTCTGCCCAATATATTTTTAATAACACTAAAAGCGTTTTATTTACTCAAATAAATCTATGAATCGCCACCTTTCTTTTCTAACTGCTTTTTCTTTTCTGCTTTGCCTTTCGGTGGCTGCGCAGAAAAACAACCGTACCGTACCCGAAAAATGTGGCACCATGCCGCACCTTGAACAAAAACTTCAGGAAAATGCCCTGCTTCGGCAAAGGTTTCAACAAAAGAGAGTGGAATTTGCAAAGATGATGGCTAACCGCAGCTTCTCCGGAAATGCCAGGCTAACGTCAACGGTTTACATTCCTGTAGTCTTTCATATTGTATTGGCGAATCCTAATGTAGTTACGGATGCACAAATACAGGCACAATTGGATACTTTGAACAGAGATTTTTTTGGTGCTAACGGAGATTCCCTGAAGATACCTGGCTATTTCAAACCTTCTTTCGGAAAATCTAAAATCCAGTTTTGTTTGGCCCAGCGTACACCTGATAATGAAGCAACAACAGGTATTGACAGAGTATTTACCTCCTTCAATTCTTTTACTTACGATGATAAAGTAAAACATTCCTATTCGGGTGGAATTGAAAGTTGGAATAGCGATAAATATTTCAACGTTTGGGTATGCAGTTTATCAAACGGTATATTGGGTTATTCCACCTTTCCCGAAGATGGCGCACCTACAGAACAAGGAGTAGTAATTGACTACCGCTCTTTACCAGGAGGCGCACTTGCGAATTTTAATTCCGGAAAAACATTAACCCATGAAACAGGGCATTACTTCAATCTCTATCACATTTGGGGCGATGATGACGGAGGTTGCACAGGCAGCGATGATGTGGATGATACGCCCAATCAGGCTGATGCCACTGCAGGTTGTTTTTCGGGAGTTAAAACCGATGCCTGTACCACTTCAGGCAACGGTATCATGTATCAAAACTATATGGACTACAGCGATGATCCCTGTCTGGTAATGTTTACTGCAGGACAGGTTGACCGTATGGAAACAGCTTTATCCCTATACCGTCCTTCCCTGCTTTCTTCCAACGGATGCCAGCCTGTGATCTTAAGCAATTATGATGTTCAGTTGCGATCAGTGAATCAACCTTCACAGCGTATTTGCAGTGCTGCTTTCACTCCGCAGGTAACTATTAAAAACAGAGGATTACAAAACCTGACTTCTCTTCAAATCAGTGCCAGTGTTGACAATGGACCTGTCAGCACATACCCGTGGACAGGTTCTGTATCTACTTATAATACTACAACCGTTAATTTGAATAATCTGACCACTGTTCCGGGCATACATACCTTAACTGTTTATGTTTCCAATCCAAACAGCAATAATGACGAAGACCTCACCAACGATACGATTCAAATAAACTTTCAATATTCAACTCCTGTAACAGAGATCACGGAAAGCTTTGAAGGGTCAACTTTTCCGCCGGCGGGATGGGATATTGTGAACAACGATAATGGTCTTACATGGAAACGTGTTACCGGCATAGCCAAAAGCGGCAATGCCAGTGTAAAGATGGATAACTTCAATTATGGCCATGTTGGAGAACGAGACGACCTGCGCATGCCTCTGATCAAAATTCCTGTTGTCACCGATTCTGCTTTTCTTTCATTTCAATTGGCAGCCGCCGCTTATACCGATGTAACTACGCCGGGTAACAATTGGGATACTTTGGAAGTGCTGGTAAGTACCGACTGCGGACAGAATTATACAAGTGTTTATAAAAAATGGGGCGAAAGTTTGGTTACCACTTTAGACCCTGTTATCACTGATTTTATTCCCGCATCCTCCCAATGGAGAAAAGACTCTGTAAATATTTCCTCCTTCATAGGCCAGAATGATCTTTTGGTTAGCTTCAGAAATACCACAGGATTTGAAAATAACATTTACTTAGATGATATCAACCTGAGAACTGTAGTCATCAATCCCAATTTAAAAGAACAGGGTTTTTTGGTAACACCTAATCCCACCAGCGGCGCTATTGCCGTACAGTTTTATCCGCAGCCAACCAATTTAAAAGGCATACAACTGTTTAATAGTGTGGGCCAGAAAATTGATGAAGTAAATATTCGGAATGGGCAAACAAGCAATTATTACAATTTTGATCTAAGCCGCTATGCAAAAGGCATGTACACGGTACGAGTAGTATTTACTGATAAGGTGATGATAAAAAAAATCATCAAACTGTAAAAGCAATTTCGAGTGTACTATACACTAAGTAAAAGAATTTCACTAAGAGTTCACAGAGAAAGAAATATTCCCCAGTGTTCTCCGCCCTGCTGGTCTCATTAATCTCAATAGAAAGGCTTCCCACCAGAGAAGCCTTTCTTGTTTTTCAATAGAGTTGAATTGAATAGTACAGGAGGATTTGAATCAATTAACCGTTTCTTTTAACCGCCAGATTGTTTTCTTTCCAAAGCCAATACTGTTGTCTGTGAGTTTGATCATTTCAGATTGAATGGTCCAGACTTCGCCGGGCATGGCCAATGCAAACGGAAATTTTTTGTGGTAAATTTTTGCCGCATCAAAACTCAATTCATTTTTTGGATCAATAACAGAACCGGTGAATTGAATGCCTTTAATAGCCAAAGGATTTAATTTGTCAGGTTGAACGCCTCCTGCCACTGCAGGATTGCTGCGCAATAATGCCGAATGATGTGCACTGGCAGAACTCTTGAAATAAAAAAGTGCTTTCTCTTTATCAAATGCATAAAAGCAACTGAAGCAATAGGGTTTGCTTTCTTCATCCACACAACATATCATTGCTACTTTCTGCCCTTCTAAAAAATCAACGATCCGTTCATCCATTGTAAAAAAATTACAGAACAAAGAGAAGAAACGAAAACAATGTTCTAACGGTAATAAATCAATTTACAGGGTGACTTTACTCATGTAATTTTTTTCCGTGCTGTACTTCCTTTAACCAACGATTTTCCAAAACTAAAAAAAATAATTATGGCTATTAAAATCACAGAAGAATGTATCAACTGCGGTGCCTGCGAACCCGAATGTCCCAACAATGCAATTTATGAAGCCGGTGTGGAATGGTCCGTTGCTGATGGAACTACTGTTACAGGAACTTATGTTTTAAAAGATGGAACCGTTGTAGATGTAAATGAAAAATTAGCTGCACTTTCATCGGACACTTACTACATCGTTCCAAGCAAGTGTACCGAATGCCAGGGCTTTCACGAATCGCCCCAGTGTGCATCGGTTTGTCCGGTTGACTGCTGCGTACCTGACGCAACGTATGCTGAAACCGTGGAAGAATTGCTAGCTAAAAAACAAACCTTACACGCCTGATCATTAACATTAAATAATCCAGGAAATGGAAGCCATTGAAAAAAACCTTGAAAAGAACACCTTCATTAAGGAAGTAGATAAAATAGTCGTACGCTTTTCCGGCGATTCGGGAGACGGCATGCAATTAACAGGAATGCAATTTACCGACACGGCGGCTTTGCTCGGTAATGACCTGAGCACCTTTCCCGATTATCCTTCCGAGATCCGTGCCCCCATTGGAACTGTAGCAGGTGTTTCCGGCTTCCAGGTACACTTTGGGAGCACAGAAATTTATACTCCCGGCGATCAGTACGACGTGCTGGTTGCCATGAATGCCGCTGCATTGAAAGTAGATATTACAAGGCTCAAACCCGGCGGCATTATCATTGCCAATATACAAGGCTTTGATGCAAAAAATTTAAAGCTCGCGAATTATGAAGTCAATCCTTTAGAAAACGGTGTTGTAAGTAATTACATTCTTCATAAAGTGGATATTACTAAACACACTAAAGAATGTCTGGCAAATACCGGT
>JAICTW010000079.1 GCA_025936195.1 Flavisolibacter sp. | reverse complement strand
GAAGTTGCCAAAAAGCAAATGGAAAATGGTGGCGGGCTTTTTTGTTTTGAATTGAAAGAAGGACTGGAAGGCGGACGTAAATTTTTAGATCGTTTGAAAATTTTTTCTTTAACGGCTAATCTTGGTGATACAAAAAGTATCGCTTCGCATCCGGCAAGTACCACACATGCAAAATTGAGTAAGGAAGAACGGCTGGCTGTTGGCATTACACCAGGCATAATCCGCATTTCGGTGGGATTGGAAAATAGGGATGATATTTTGAATGATATTTTGCAGGCTTTGGAGAAATAGTGAAACCGGTTTAAAGTATTGAGCTGGTGTTTGATTGTTGGATTAATTTATTGCTGGGAGAAACAGTTCTAATTGTGTGATGGATTACAGTATTTAATTGCTGGAATAAAAAAACTGTTGAGGATTTTTTATGAGCCGATCTGCATTGCTACTATTTGGCTTCTCTTGCGTCGCACTCTTTTACGCTTTGTAATTCTATTCGACATATTCGACGCTCGCTACTGTTTTCAATTATTCTTTAAAGCATTAAGTATAGATGCTTCCTACGTCAGCATGACAAGTAAGAGGCTTTATTGATTCTGAGCTTTCTTAGCGTTGGAGAGTTACAATCTATAACACTCTCGCTTGTCATCCCGAAGGACAGCCTGTCCCCGCAAAATGCGGAAAGGGATCTTTGCTTGCAATTAGAGAACTGTTGCATTCAGTAAGGAACTGCTTTAAAGAACAACTGAGAAAATAAAAATCTCTCCGACCTAAGTCTCCCCTTTAGGGGACAGGGGCTTTAAAACTCTCTATCTCCATCAAACTTCTCCAATTCATTAGCCACCCCGGTTAAAAAAGTTGCACCCAGACTTCCATCAATAATTCTGTGATCATAACTCATCGAAAGATACATCATGTGACGGATGGCAATACTGTCACCGTGAGGTGTTTCAATAACCACCGGACGTTTTTTTATAGCGCCTACAGCAAGTATCGCCACCTGCGGCTGATTGATGATAGGAGTTCCCATCAAGCTTCCAAAGGTTCCTACATTGGTAAGTGTAAACGTTCCATCGGAAATATCTTCGGGACGCAATTTATTGTTGCGGGCATTTTCGGCAAGCGCATTCACTTGTTTGGCCAATCCAACTAAATTTAGTTGATCCGCGTTGCGAATCACGGGCACGATCAGATTTCCACTGGGTAATGCCGTTGCCATTCCAATGTTGATGTCCTTTTTCACAATAATCTTATCGCCATCCAGTGAGCTATTGATCAGCGGGAATTTTTTAATGCAGCGAACAATGGCTTCAATGAACAATGGAGTAAAGGTGATCTTTGTGCCTTCGCGTTTTTCAAAATCCTTCTTTACTTTTTCACGCCACATTACCAGATTCGTTACATCGGCTTCACTGAAAGAAGTTACATGCGGCGATGTGTGTTTACTGCGTACCATGTGGTCGGCAATCAGCTTGCGCATACGGTCCATTTCAATGATCTCCACATTGCCTGAATAGGCAGTAGGTACCTGGTAGTTGGTAGTTGAAACTTCCTTATGAGGTTGCGCATTTTCTGATGCTTGTTCTCTGCTAACTGCAAGTTGCGAATTACTGACTCCTGTGCCTTGCTCTTTGTGTCTTGTTCCTTTCCTTTCATTTACGTACTGCAAAATATCTCTCTTGGTTACTCTTCCTTCATTACCTGTACCATGGATTTTTTCCAGTTCGCTCATGCTCACGCCTTCCTGCGCGGCTATGTTCAAAACAAGAGGAGAGTAGAAGCGGTTACTATTTAAGTTTGTTGTTTGTTCCCGATAGCTATCGGGATTGTAGTTTGTAGTTGCTTCGTTTATGGAAGATGGTTTGTGTGCAGTAGATTCTTGTGGCTTATGGCTTTGAACTTGCGGCTGCGGTTGAACAGGTCTATCGTGAGTTTCAGCTTCAGCACCGGTTTTGATCCGTGCAATCACAGTTCCTACCGGTACTACATCATTCACATTAAACAAAATTTCGGAGATGGTTCCTTCAGCGGTGGAGGGTACTTCGGTATCTACTTTATCTGTAGCAATTTCCAAAACCGTTTCATCCATTTTTATGGGATCGCCAGATTGTTTGTGCCACTTCAGAATGGTTGCTTCCATTATGCTTTCGCCCATCTTAGGCATTACCAGGTCAACTGTAGCCATTGTAATTGTTTTTTATGTACCCATAAAGTGTGATCAGAAAACTTTCGTTAGCTGGTCCGGTTCAAACGGATTCACACTTAAAGATTCGGTAACTCTATTCAGCAATCGTTTTCAAATAAAATTCCGCCCAAAAATAAGCATTGCCTTTTATTCACCTTCCTGTTCTTTCACAAAGCGAAAGAGCATGGTCAATGCCGTGTGAGAAGTGAGTTCAATATTTCTCGTCCTGTCAAAGCGAAAAAAATGTTTTGATGCTTTGACCTTGTGTCTATTTCCAACGGCAATCCAAACGGTACCTACAGGCTTTTCTGCAGAACCACCATCAGGTCCCATAATTCCGGAAGTAGCAATGACATAATCCGTTTTTAATTGCTTCAATGCACCGCGGATCATTTCTGTAACCGTTTCTTCGCTTACAGCGCCAAATTGTTTTAGAGTTTCTTTTTTCACGCCCAACACATTTTCTTTTGCCTCGTTTGCATAAGACACTACACTTCCTTTATAAACGACTGAAGAACCGGCAATGGAAGTAATTAAATGTGCGATGTTGCCGCCGGTACAACTTTCTGCAGTGGAAACAGTTTTGTTTTTTGATTTTAATAGACGTATTGCCGATTCCTGCAAACTGATGTCTTCATCGGCAACCATCCATTGGTTCACCAATGATTTCAGTTGTGCAAATAAATTATCCAGTTCTTTTTCTATTGCATTCTTATCGTTCCCTCTTACAGTCAATCGCAAACGCACCAATCCGTACGCCGGCAAGTAAGCCAGTTTTATATAATGGGGTAAACTGTTTTCGAAATCAGCAATATGATCTGCCAACTGTGATTCTCCAATACCCGACGTCAATAAAGTTCTGTGAAGAACAACCGGCAATTCAAATGTTTCTTTCAATTTGGGAATAACGCTGTCAATCATTAATCCTTTCATTTCGTGGGGAACACCGGGAAGAGAGATATATACGGCCCCCTGTCCCCCGGTGGGGGAACTTGGGTGGGAGAGGCTTTTATTTTCTTGTTGTTTGTTTAAAGCAGCAAGAATATCATTTAAAACTTCATTTGTTTTCTTAAGCACCTGTTCATTAGAGAAGCGGATCACTTCAAAACCTAAATGATTTAATACTTCAGTTCTTTGTTGATCGCTTGCTTTGTTTTGAGGTAGTTGATGGATTAAGCCATCAATTTCAATGACAAGTTTTTGTTTTAAACAAACAAAATCAGTGATAAATCTGTCAATGATGTGCTGTCTTCTGAATTTATGCCTTTGCAGTTGCTTTGACTTAAGAAGATTCCACAAGACCTCTTCTGCCTGCGTGGGATTTGAACGATGCTTTAAAGAAAATTCTTTGAGCAATCCATAAATCAATGGATCTGCATATCTGTACCCAACGGTTTCCTCTTCTACCATTGAAGACTCTTCATCCCCTTGCCACTGGGAAGGGGCTTTAGCACCATCTTCCATTTGCGGAGTAGTTGTAGGGGATGGGCTGAACCACATTCCAGGCGCCGTTCCTCTTTTGTTTGGCAATACAATACATTTATCCGGAACTTCTGCCTGTTTTAAATTTCGTTCAATGAGTGGACGATTGAGTCTGGTGAAAATAGTTTTTACGTTCTTCAAAGCACCTTCATCAACTATTAATTTCGAACCAAAATATTCGCAGAGTGTTGGTTTAGTAATGTCATCTGCGGTTGGACCTAAACCTCCTGTGATGATGATGACTTCACAATCTCTGCTTTGCTCTTTTAATGCCTGTAAGATTTCTTCCTTTACATCGCCAATAGCAATTCTTCTTTTTACCCAAATACCAATTTTGTTGAGCTCCTGTGCAATGAAAGCGCTGTTGGTGTCAATGGTTTGCCCAATCAAGAGTTCATCGCCAATGGTAATAATGCTTGCATCTATGTTTTTCATTTGCATCAATTCGGCCGCAAACATAAATCACATTTTAGAACATAAGAGTTTAAAACTAAGAACCAGATAAAGCGATGCTCTTTTCTCAACAAGACCATACCCTCTAAAAAAGGAGCCATTCACAAAAAAAATCTCTTTCGCTTTTTATATTTACCTATATTGATCACCTATTGAATGTTTAAAAAATACGAGAGCTAAACTGTACATGAGAAAGTTATTATTATTGGCCTTCTTCATTCCCCGATTGGGATTAGCGCAAACAGATTCTTCTGCTTCAGTCGGACAATTTTATGTGACGAACTTTTCTGATGAAGAACACGATATTTATAATGGCAGAGAACATATTTCCTATCCTTTATTTACTTCTGGTCATGCCTATTATCTTACGAGTGACTGGCAGCAGGGAACCCTTGTGTACAGAAATGTTTTTTATCCTTCTGTTTTTTTGAAATACGACCTCATTAAAAATGAATTGATCATCAGACATTTTAATGGACTGACAGCGATTACCTTGTTTACTCCTCGTATCCAACGTTTTTCCATTGCGGGCAAAAACTTTATACGAGTTGGAGAGAATGATCGCTTACCTCTGTCCGCGGGTTTTTATGAAGAGGCGGTGAAAGGGAAGATTGAATTGTATATTAAACGAACCAAACAAATAGATGAAAACCTGACCACTGCCGGTGTAGAGCGTAAGGCGCAGGAAAAGGATAATTATTATGCACTGAAGGATGGGATTGTTTTTCCAATAAAAAAAGAAAAAAATATTCTGGAACTGATGGAAGATAAGAAAGGGGAAATAAAAAATGATCTGCGAAAAAAAGGCCTTTCTTATAAACGCAATACTGAAGAAGCACTTACTGAAATTGTAACTTATTATAATGAAGCAACCAATTAATATGTGGCGGAAGTATTTGTCATTTGCTTTCTTTATTGTGTTTTCCATTGTTGCTCATGCACAAAAGCCTGTTTTAATATCAGGAGATTTTGATGATGTTCCCGCAGAAACATTTTTCAGGCAAATAGAAGCGGCAACGCCCTACTATTTCTTTTATGATGCTGCACAATTAGACAGTATCCGAATCCATTTGTCAGTGAAAGAGGAACCCCTTTCAGATGTTTTAAAGAAAGCTTTTTCCAACACGGATATTCAGTTTTCCACTGACGCACAAAACCGTGTTTTCATTACCCGGAAAGTACAGTTGGTTACCAGTTTGCCCACAGATTTTTTTCATAGAACTAATGTACCATCATCAAGTACGGACAATACCATTATCACTGCAGAAAACAAACGTGCACAAAAAACAATTTCTGAAAATAAAATTTATGAGATCGGTGTAAAAAATGGCAATCAGGGAAAAGAAAAAGCTGTGCTCAGCGGACATGTGCTTAATGAGCGCACCGGCGAGCCTGTGATCAATGCTTCTGTTTTTATTGAAAAACTGAACATTGGTATTGCTACCGATCAAAACGGATACTTTGCTATTACCCTACCAGTCGGCCCTCATGTTTTGAGTGTTCAAAGCATTGGAATGAAAGATTCAAAATACCAGATTACTATTCATTCAGATGGTGTTTTGGATATTCAAATGAAAGAACAGGTGAGAACTTTAAAAGAGGTTGTTGTTTCTGCGCAAAAAGTTTCCAACATCAATCGCCAGATGGGAGTGGAGCGATTAAATATTGATGCCATCAAACGTGTGCCTACTATTTTTGGAGAAGCCGATGTGATGAAAGTGGTGCTGACACTTCCTGGTGTTAAAACGGTTGGAGAGATCAGCAGCGGATTTAATGTTCGGGGTGGTTCTTCCGATCAGAATTTGGTATTAATGAATGGCGCCACTATTTATAATCCTTCTCACTTTTTTGGAATGTTCTCCGCTTTCAATCCCGAACTGGTGAAAGACATTGAACTGTATAAAAGCAGCATCCCTGCAAAGTTTGGCGGACGCTTGTCTTCAGTATTGGATATTGGATTGCGTGAAGGGAACAAGAAAAATATTACAGGTTCTGCTGGCGTTGGTCCGGTTACCAGCCGCTTTAATATTGAAGGACCTTTAGTAAAAGACAAAACTTCTTTTATTGTTGGTGCCCGTTCCACGTATGCCAACTGGCTTTTGAAACTTTTGCCTTCGCCTTACGATAATGCAAAGGCTGCGTTTTATGATGGCAATGTTTCTATAACACATAAGGTCAACAATAAAAACCAAATTGATCTGACAGCGTATATCAGCAATGATCATTTCAATCTGGCCAGTGACACCACTTATGGCTACAGCAATAAAGATTTGGCCTTTCGCTGGAAGCATAATTTCAACAGCCGTTTGATCGCTTATTTCTCCACAGGGTATGACCGCTATGAATACAATGTAAAAGGTGAGAAGAATAAAACCAATGCATACACGTTGAAATTCGATGTCAATCAGGTGAATCTGAAAACCGATTTTACGTATCTGTTGAATTCAGCAAACAATTTGAATTTTGGTTTTAACAGTGTTCGCTATTTGCTTCATCCCGGCTCTTTCCTGCCAAGAGGAAGCGAGTCATTGGTAACGCCTGATGTGATTTCGCCGGAGCAGGCTTTTGAAAGCGCCTTGTATCTTTCTGATCATATTTCTCTTTCTTCAAAAGCTGCGGTTGACGCCGGCATACGTTATTCCATGTACAATTACATGGGAGCGAAAGATGTTAATTACTATGCACCGGGTTTGCCAAGGGATGAATCTACAATTGTAGCAACAAAATCGTATAAGTCAGGGAGCCTTATCAATACGTATCATGGACCTGAGTGGAGACTTGCTCTCAAATATGCATTCACGCCTGATTTTTCAATAAAGGCAGGTTATAACTCTTTACGGCAATACATTCACATGCTTTCCAATACTACTGCTATCGCACCAACTGATATCTGGAAACTAAGTGATCCAAACATCAAACCACAGCAAGGCAATCAGATTTCTTTAGGCTTTTATAAGAATATAAAATCAAACACCATTGAAACTTCTTTTGAAGTCTATTATAAAAAGATCAAAGACTATCTCGATTACAAACCCGAAGCCACTTTGGTGATGAACCATCATGTGGAAACGGAAGTAATTAATACCAGAGGAAAAGCCTACGGCGCTGAATTCATGATCAAAAAAACAGTGGGTAAATTGAATGGGTGGATCAGTTACACGTATTCGAGGATCTTACTCAAAATGGATGATTCCACCGTAAGCGCACCTGTAAATAATGGCAATTGGTATCCTGCCAACTACGATAAGCCAAATGATGTCACGGCAGTTGGTAATTTTAAAGTAAACCATCGCTTCAGTTTATCTATGAATATTACATACAGTACAGGAAGACCCATTACTTTACCTGTTGGACGCTTTTATTATGCCGGGTCGCAAAGGGTTTTGTACTCCGACAGAAATGCATACCGCATACCCGATTATTTCCGTGCTGATTTTTCCATGAACATTGATGGCAATTATAAAGTAAAACAGAAAACACATAATTCCTGGACCATTGGTGTGTACAACCTAACCGGACGTAGAAATGCATTTTCCGTTTATTACATTTCTGAAAATGGAAACATTAAAGGTTATAAGCTTTCCATTTTTGGAAGCGCTATTCCATTTATCAACTTTAATATTAAATTCTGATGAATAAATTATTTGCGCTTTTCATTCTTTTTTTCATCGGGTGTAAGGATCAGTATGATATTCCACTTGGAAATGCCGGTCAGTCTTTGCTTGTAGTGGAAGGAACTTTGATTGTAGGACCTGATTCCACCGTTATCAATTTATCAAGAACATCGAAAGTAAATGATAACGTCAGCTTCAATCCGGTGTTTAATGCCCGTTTAACTGTGGAAGATAAAAACGGAAATGCATTTCCGCTGATAGAGAGTGGTGATGGAAAATATATCAGCGGCTCCTTAGGTCTTATTACGGGAAAAGAATACCGTTTGCGCATTAAAACCAGCGATAACAAGGAATATCTTTCTGATTATGTTGTGGCTAAACAAACCCCTGCCATTGACAGTATCAGTTGGAAGAAAGAGAATGGGGATATGGTGATCTATGCCAACACACACGATGCTACAAATAGTACAAAGTATTACAAGTGGGATTATGATGAAACATGGGAAATACGTTCTCATTATCCATCCGTTTTTCAGTACCTGGGTGGCACCACCATTGTGACCACTCCTTTTTTGCGCAAGTACCGCTGCTGGAAATATGGTAGG
>JAICTW010000683.1 GCA_025936195.1 Flavisolibacter sp. | reverse complement strand
TATTGCCAGCGGCGACAGAGCAAGAACTTTGCATTATGTAAGTAATAATCAACAATGTTTGGATGGCGAATTGGTGCTGATGGATTTCGGTGCTTCCTATGGTGGTTATAATGCCGATCTGACAAGGACCATTCCTGTCAATGGAAAATTTACAAGGCGACAAAAAACAGTTTATAATGCCTGCTTGCATTTGCATGATTATGCAAAAGGCTTATTGAAGCCGGGAATTACCATTGCTGATTACACCGACAAAGTAGGTGAAGAAGCCACACAGCAATTTTTAAAAATCGGTTTGTTGAAAAAATCAGATATAAAGAATGAAGATCCGGAGAACAGGGCTTACCGAAAATATTTGTATCACGGCATTTCACATCATCTTGGAATTGATGTGCATGATCTCGGCACAAGAACAGAACCCATCAAAGCCGGAATGTTGTTTACTGTGGAGCCGGGAATTTATATTGAAGAAGAACAAATGGGTGTACGCATTGAAAACAATGTATGGATCACAAAAAATGGAAATAAAGATCTGATGAAAGATATTCCGATCACAGTTGAAGACATTGAAGCCATTATGAAGAAATAGAGTTTACAGTTTACGGTTTGCAGTTTACAGTTAATCATCCGCTATTAAACAATTCATTATTTTTAGAAATGCCACTATTTAAAAACATTCCCAATTTTTTTACGCTGCTTAATCTCATCTTCGGCTGCATTGCTATTGTTCTCATTCTGCAGGTAGGACAAAGCATTGTGATCCTGAATGATCAAACCGGTGCTTACGATCCTTTCTTCCCCGAGAAATTAGCATGGGGCGCCGTTTTTATTTTTCTGGCTGCCGTTGTGGATTTTTTGGATGGATTTGTGGCAAGGTTATTCAAAGCCACATCTAAAATGGGAGAGCAGTTGGATTCCTTAAGTGATCTCGTGAGCTTTGGTGTGGCACCAGGAATGATCTTGTACCAACTGCTTCGCTTAAGCTATGCGCAACAGGAAAATGGATTGGATGTTTCTTTTATTTCTTTGCTGCCGGCATTTCTTTTTACGGCAGCAGCAGCATGGCGATTGGCGAAATTCAACATCGGCACCGATCAAACAAATAGCTTCAGAGGTGTTCCAACTCCTGCCGCAGGATTATTGATCGCGTCCTTTCCATTGATTGTTTGGTATGGATATTTTGGAATACAACAACTGTTCATTAACAAATGGTTTTTATACGGAATCATTGTTTTGGTTGGTTATTTAATGGTGAGCAATCTTCCGCTGATGGCATTAAAGTTTAAAGATTTTTCATTCCGGAATAATGGCGGACGATTTGTTTTGATTGTATTATCACTGATCATTGTAATTGTTTTAGCGGTTATAAAATCTATCTGGCTTGCCTGGCCTGTTATTTTTGTTTTGTATGTATTGCTCTCCTTATTTTACAAGGAGCCTGTTCCTCTAAAAGCTTCTAACCAACAAACGCTTGATGTAACCGTGTAGAAAGATTGTGATGTAAGCAACTACAAACTTCTCCTGATAGCTATCGGGAACAAACCACAAACTTTCTTACGTTTGCGCATAAATTTTTCAAAAATGAAATTCAACGTTCAGGTAAAGGTGATGCCATTAAAGGAACTACTCGATCCGCAAGGAAAAGCCGTTATGACTGGATTAGGAAACCTGGGTTTTAAAAATGTAGATAATGTCCGCATTGGAAAAAACATCAGTTTGGAGATAGAAGCTTCCTCCAAAGAGGAAGCAAAGCAAATTGCTGAAGAAGCCAGCAAAAAATTGTTGGCCAATCCCGTGATGGAGTATTTTGAGATTGAATTCCCCCTGTCCTCCTAACGCTTGCGCTAAAGCTTCAGCGTCGGCGCAAAGGGGAGACTTAGGTCGGAGAGACTTTTCTTTTTTCAATTCTTCTTAAAGCAGTTAGTTTTTTATTGATGTACTTAGCTACACTACTACTTTTATCTTCTGTTGCGTCGCACACTTTTACTATAACAAGTTTATTGAGCATTGTGTAAGTTTTCTCATAATAGCGAACACTCATAAATAATCAGTTGCTTTGCAAAACGCTTCGAATAAATGACTGATGAAGAAAATAAAGACAGCTCAAATCTAAGTCTCCCCTTTAGGGGGACAGCGGGAGTAATCCTCGTTCCCACACCTATCGGCAATTTAAAAGACATTACCCTTCGTGCATTGGAAGTATTGAAACAAGTAGATGTCATTCTTGCTGAAGACACACGCAACACTTCACGATTATTAAACCATTATCAAATTCAAAAACCACTGTCT
>JAICTW010000450.1 GCA_025936195.1 Flavisolibacter sp. | reverse complement strand
ATAACATCATTCACACCTGCTGAAGTAAAATGGTTAAACACTCTTGCAAATTCATTGTACAATTCCGTTGTATCGCCCAAAAATGAATTGAAAGAGAGATAACCAATTTTTTTTGAATTGATGGTGTAAACAGAATCTAAATAAACAGGATGTTCCTGGTAAGAGGAAGCAGTTAAATTAATATCTACAGAACTTCCATCAGGCTTTTGAAAAGTGAACGTTCCGGACTCGCTGTACCAAACGGCATTGGAAATAAAATCGGCATTGGCAGTAGTAATGTTGGTGCTGCCATTGATGCTGGTAATTTTCCATCCGCGTCGAATACCGGCAATACCTGCTGGCGATGACCGCTCAACGGATTTCACTCTCAGATCCCCTTCCCGGCGAAAGAAAACATTCATTCCAAAATCGGCCGACACGCCATTGCTTAAATTATCCCAGTCGGTTTGCTTCATGCCAAAGCTCCACTTGTCAACCGGAGTAGAAAAGCCGGGTTCATTGCTGTACTGCCGGATCGCTTCCATGATCGCATTCGGATCGGCATACGATTGTGCATTGAAAGTAGCCGGAATTTGGCTGTACCATAAATAAATATCCTTTGAATACGAAAGCGTAGAATCTTTTATGGCATTTGCCGGAGAACTTCCGGAGGAAGGAGGAGTTGGTGAAGGATTGGTGCTATCGGTAAGGTCATTTTTTTTACAGGACTGGAACAGCATCAAACCTGCTAAGCCCATCAAAAGGCATTGTTTTTTGAACTGCATAAAACTGTATAGATTTTAGTTGTGTAGGAGTTGCTATAACAGCAAAGAACAAGCTGAAATTGTTTGTGGACGCGGTTTTAACAGGATGTTGGGAAGGCGATCAACGAGCTAAGAATATACGAGTGCAGCTTAAGAAAACCGATAATTTTTATAAGCCGATCTTCTTTATTACGATGTTTCTTTTGGTGCGGCTTGCTTTCGCGTAGTTACGGCGAAGCAAGGCACTCCGTTCAGGGTTCATTAATTCCTATTACTACTTGCAAAATTCACTTGCGGTACTGGAAATTTTTGGAAGTGAAGAACGACTCAATTTTGTAACGCACTTCGTTCAGACCTCGAAGTTTTTAAAAGCCTCTGAGGTCTTACACTTTCATGATAGCAATAACAAAACTGAAATCGTCTTCATTTTTTAAAGACACATCCTCCCTACTACCTGCAATTAAATATTTGCTACTCGCCAATCAGTATTTATCAAACCGGCTTTTCCACTTTATCTTTTATTTAAGAAAACCATACAATAGTCAAAAAGCAAATAACGTTTCTTACACAGATTGAGGTATAGATTATGATGGATGAGATTGTTCTTTGTTTTAAAACGCCATCTATGCAAAAGATTTATTTGCTCCTTCGCAGCAACAAACAGACAGGACCCTATACCCTTGAAGAACTATTGCAACTAAATCTGAAACCCTTTGACCTGGTTTGGGTGGACGGGAGAAGTGCAGCCTGGCAATATCCTTTTGAAATCCCTGCACTAAAACCTTACGTTCCCGAAACGCCACATGCCAGTATGCCCTTTCAACCTATTGCTACTTCGGCAATGGAACAAAAAGTTTCGCAATCAATAAATCCGATCACTCAAAAAACAGAAGCACCAAAAAAAGTTTTTGTCAGTATTCCAAAATCATACGCTCCTGTCAATGAACAAAAGGCGTTTACTGACCACGAAGCGTTTATGCCCCCGGTAGAAAAGCCGCCTTACGAAGCAAAAGCAGAAGCAAGTCCTGCCACTCCTTCTTACAGGCAGCACTCCGCATCTTCACAACCAAAAGCGATTGAAGGGGAAACGGTTCATACCGGCTACTCACGTTCGCTCAACGATGTAGAGGAAGATTATACCAATTGGATGTACCGCCAGAAAACAAAAAAGAAATCTTCCATAAATGCAAAAGACCTTATACTGACCGCATTGATATTGATAGTAATTGGCGGCGGCTATTACGTAATGTCCAAACCTTCTATAACCAATTCTGTTTTGCCTTCGGCTAAAATTGCAAAACCATCTTCAGTGCAACCAATGGGAAATACAGTAACAGATGCAGGACAAAACATTGAAACCGTATCCAATCAAAATGCATCCGTTAGTGCTAATCAAACACTGGTTTCCAATACAAGCAATATTCAACCTGATCATACCAATAAAAATATAAAAAAGAAAAACCCTGTAATCGTATCCAAAGCCCAAACCAATTCATCCGTTCCCTCTTCGCAAAACTCTATGCCTGTTGAAAAAACCACACCCAATATCCCAACTAACAATGATGTTGTTTCCAAAGAACCGGCAGTAAAGCAACAATCCAAAGTGGAAAATGCGCCGGAGAAAAAGAAAAAAATTGCTGATGTATTGAAAGGTATCTTCTCCAAAAAAGATAAGAAAGCTGAAGAAACCAAAAATGATCCCGTGGTTTTGGATGATCCGAAGCCTGCAACTAATCGTCAGGCTACACGAAGAGACGATAACTCACCAAACAATACTTCAGGTGCTGCTGAAATCAACACAACAGCTTTGATGAACCAGATTGATATTTCTTCTAATGCACCCGACAATTGGATGATGGGTGTTCGCAATTTAAAGATCACCTTGCGCAACAGAAGCAATGTTGCCATTCAAACAGCATCCGTAACTGTAAATTACTATGATGAGAATGACCGGCTACTTGAAAAGAAACTAATCTATTTTGCTAACGTAGCTGCGAAAGGAAAAGCAACAGTTGCTGCACCAGATCAAAAATGGGCCGATCATGTGGACTTTACTGTAACGTCTGCAAGTGCAAAGGATGATCGCTTTGCCAGCAATTAAATTTTGGTAGTAATAATTTATCTGAAGCAAATCAGCAACATCTATTTATATTCTCCCAAACAAAATTAGCGCCTTGTGAGGACACAATCCCTGGCAATAATGATGACCGGTTTGCCGGCAATTAAGATTAGTAGTTTATTGTTTTAGGGAGAAGTTTTGTTCAATACATTTTTCAACTGCTGATTGTTGATCGTTTTTTTCTTTGGTGATCTTCTGAAACTATAGCCAAGCGTTAGCCTGAAATTTCTTGTTTGTGTGGTGTTGAAGTTTTCCAGATTAAAATTTGTGCCATAAGTAAAGGAATGATTTTGCTGTTCAACAAATGGATCAATAATATTGAATGTAGCCGTCATTTTTTTATTCAGCAGCTTGGCTTGTAATCCAATATTCATGCTTAATGAACTTTTTACCGTTCCCTGCGGATTGGCAAAGCGATTGAATGTAAAGCTGCCGGTGGCTGTGTAGAGATCTCTCCAAACATAATTTCCATTCAGGTTGGAAGTAAAGGAACCCCCATCTCTATAGTTTCTTGTCAGCTTATCAAAGCTGCCATACCTGTTGTAGGTATAGCTGGCACTCAAACTTACTCTGGTATGTTTGCTTAACGTGTAGCCACTCCATGTGCTTATT
>JAICTW010000306.1 GCA_025936195.1 Flavisolibacter sp. | reverse complement strand
TTGAGATTTGAAATTTTTTATTTGCTGTTAAGACGATGTTTACATCAACGATCAAAAAAAATCCTGGCTTATGTAATGTGATTTATAATCACGATTTAATATCTTCTTTTCTTCGATCTTTGACGCTTCACAAAACAGAGCAATTGAGTCTTTACCTGAAGTCCATATCGGCATTCCAATTCAAAAATTATTTTCACCAGGAGTTCCATTTCACCGAAAGGATCATTGGTATTTGCGGCCGAAATGGTGTGGGTAAAACCAACCTGCTTGATGCTATCCATTACCTCTGTTTCACCAAAAGCTATTTTTCAAGGCAGGACCAATCCAATATTCTTCACGGACATGAAGGCTTCCGGCTGGAAGGCTGTTTTGATTTGAATGGGAAAGATGAAAAAGCCGTTTGCATTTTAAGAGAAACAGGAAAGAAAGAGTTTTCCGTGAACGACGTTCTTTATACAAAATTTTCAAAACACATTGGCCGCTATCCCTGCGTAACCATTGCTCCGGACGACATTCAACTTATTATTGGCGGAAGTGAGGAAAGAAGAAAATTCATTGATACTTTACTGGCACAATTGGATCATGATTATTTACAATCGTTGATCAATTACACCAAAATTTTACAGCAGCGCAATTCTTTTCTGCGCTCATTGAATGATGGTTTTGGAAAAGATCTTTCTGTGCTGGATATTCTGGATGAACAATTATCTAAGGAAGGCAAATTTATTTTTGAAAGACGTCGTGATTTTTTGTTGAAGTTTCTTCCAATAGTGAAGCAATTGTACAACGATATTTCTCAAAAATATGAGAACATCAGTCTGCTGTATGAAAGCGAAATGCATCACGTGCCTATTGATGAACTGTTGAAACAAAACCGTCAGAAAGACCTGGTGCTGCAAAGGACTTCCGGTGGTATTCATCGTGATGATCTGCTGT
This sequence comes from Flavisolibacter sp., assembly GCA_025936195.1. The sequence continues at coordinate 3,715 of JAICTW010000306.1, read as the reverse complement.
TTCAATTAGGCGAACAGGCTTTTAAAACCATTGCTTCGCAGGGACAAAGGAAAAGTTTATTGTTTGCTTTGAAACTGGCAGAAATGGAAATTATTAAAGAAGAACGGCGCCTCTCTCCTCTTTTGCTGTTAGATGATGTTTTTGAAAAATTAGATGAAGAACGGATCAGCAATTTGTTGATGCGGGTTTGTTCAGATGAAGAGATGCAGATATTTATTACAGATACAAACTGTAATCGTTTACAACAACAATTGGAAAAGTTGGGGCAAGCATTTCAATCAATAGAATTATAATCACCATTCTGTCACCTTCTGAATTCGCATCTTATCTTTAAAAAAGCGAGGATCAAAAATGACTGCTCTTCAGATAATATTAACTGTACCTTTTGCCGTGTTTTTAATTTATTCAATCTTGAATCTCTTTGAGACATTTAAATTGATGCTTTATAAGGGACAGATTAGTGAGGAAGTCAGAAAGAGGCAAAGAAAACGTTTCAAAATCGGTATCATAGCGGTGATTATTTATTTTCTATTTGCCTTCTTTACTCTTTTTATAAATTATCTTTTAACAGGCGACAAGTGAGCCTTTCATTTCCTCAAAATCCTTCCCATCCACCCAAATCAAGGTTCGGACGTATCTTCGCCACATGGGCCAGTACAAAATGGGAGATGCGATAAAACAATTCCTGAACCAAAGCCGGATCAAAGGCGATATACAGGCTATGCAAATACAGGAACTGTGGGAGAAGATCATGGGAAAAACCATTGCCCGTTATACCGAAAATTTAAAGATCATCAACCGCACACTTTTTATTACTACCAATGTGGCTCCGCTGAAGCAGGAACTGCTTTATCAGAAGGAAAAAATAAAGCTTCGCGTGAACGAAGCTTTGGGTGAAAAACTAATTGACGACGTGGTGATACAATGATCACCATTCAATAATTCCACGGATAACCCTGTCTTACAAACACTTCTTCCTCCGTTTGTTTTGTTAAGGCTTCATGGTGCATCAGGTCATCAGAAGAAATGACGCCTTTGAAATCAAAACGATCAAAGATGGCAAGATGCCGGACATTAAACCGCTCCATCAATTGCATGCAGCTACTAAACGATGTGTCAGGAGTGGTTACAGGCAAAGCTGTATTTGTAAACTCCTTCACCTGTATTTTGTTTAAAGGACGGTCCTCAAACAAAATTTTAGATGCAATGTCATGATCGGTAATAACGCCTTTGAACTTGTCATTTTCCATCACAATGAGGAAATCAACGTTTTCGCAACACATCTGATACAATGCGTCGCTGACCAGGCAATCGGGAACTACTGTGTTGAATTGAGGAAACTTACGGGCCAATACATCAGCGATTCTTTCCATAAGAATGGTTTTAAAGGTTTAGCAATCGTTAAGTATGGCGGCTTGTCTTTAAAGTTACATTTTAAAAGCGAGGCAAAACAAATTTTTTTCAAGCTCAACAACATTACTGAATTCGAACCCGGGGGTCTATTATTCCATACAAAACATCAGCAAGAATATTGATGAAAATAAAGAAGGTTGCCGTTACCAAAACAGAACCCATCACCACGGGAAAATCCAGTTTTTCCAAAGCATCTACCGTCACTTTTCCAATTCCTTTCCACCCAAAAATATATTCAATGAAAAATGCGCCGGCCAATAATTCTGCAAACCATCCAGTAATAGCAGTCACAACAGGATTTAATGCATTTTTTAACGCATGTTTCCAGATAACCGTTCTTTTGCTCAAACCTTTTGCATAAGCCGTTCTGACATAATCCTGATCCAGTACATCCAGCATGGCGCTTCGTGTTAACTGCGTTATGATCGCCAAAGGACGAATGCCGAGTGTGATGGCAGGGAGAATTAAATTCTGAAGTGTTAATCGTTTTACTCCGTTCTCATCAATGTCAAACCAACTTCCTGTAAGATGCAATCCTGTATAATCGCTCAATAAAAATCCAAATACATAAGCAATGATGATACCCATAAAAAACGATGGAGCTGAAATGCCAATGATGCTCGAGAAAACAGCCGTCGTATCCATCCACGTATTTTGTTTTACGGCTGCAATAACGCCAAGTGGAATTCCAATGACAATGGCAATGAACATGGCAGCAACCGCCAGCAATAAAGTTCCCGGTAAGGCTTCCATTAAAATAGCGCCTACCGATTTTTTGGTTTGATAAGATTTGCGCAGGTAAGGAAGTTTAAATGCCAGTTTGGTTTCACCACCGATAAAAAATCCTTTGAGGTCTTTCTTCTGAATTTCTTCTTTGGTATGAATGGCAATAGGAGAAACATCATTCAGATAAAAAAGAAACTGCTTCCATTTGGGTTGGTCCAAATACAACTCCTTACGAATATTGGCTTCGGTAGCAGCATCACCAGTTTGTCCCATTACCAAACGTGCCGGATCGCCAAAGCCCTGAAATAAAACAAAGACGAGCACTACAACTCCTAACAGCACTAAAAATCCATACAGCGTTTTTTTAAGAATGAACTTCAGCACGGTTATTTTTTTAGTTCATTAATGAATTTGGCTGTCTGGTCTATTCTCGCATAAGGCCATTTATTGATAACAGTTCCCTGCTTCATAAAATAAATGGTTGGATTTACCCTTGCAGCAATGCGAAACACAGTGCCATCGCAGGACAATACAGGAAAATTTGTTTGGGTGGATTGAAATTCGCCCGGAGAAGATGTTATGATATAACTGGGTATTCCTCTCTCCCATAAACTATTTAAAAAATTGGTATCAATTTTTCGTTTTGAATTTGTTGGATTGACAAAATACAAAACATAATAGCCGGGATAACTCAATATGGTTTCGGTTGAATCCACACCACTCAGTGTTTTTAAAGAAAAGTTTTGCAGCTTGGGAACATCATTTCCCTGCTGCAACAATTGCGTTTCGGTGTCCTTCCATTTCCAGGCAGAGTCTTCCCAAATCTTGCTGTTGTTAAATTCATCCTGACTCATGTCTTTCAATTCGCCCGTCTTTTTATTTTCATAAATCAGCCTGGTTTCATAAACAGAAGGTTTTGCATTTTTAGGTGGCTTTATTTCTTCGGCAATGTTGGCTCCTTTTTTCATGGGCAAACAATCTACAAACGGCAGGTATTTTAAAACATACCACTGAATGAAAAGAGAGATCAACAACGAAAGAATAATCATCGTGTTTCTTGCTGTCTTTGATAATATCGGCTGAATATATTTTTGACCAATCAGCAGCAAAAGGATCAGCACCAATAAAACAACATCTTTTAAAAATGATGTAAGTGGTGTGATGGGCAAACAATCGCCAAAGCAGCCACAGTTGGTAAACTTGCCCGATAAATAAGCATAACCTGTAAGGAACGCAAAAAAGAGGATGAGCAGCAGCAATAGATATAAAATGAATTTTTTCAGCCATGCCAACAGCAAAGCCACTCCGGTCACAATTTCAAGAGTGATCATGGTTACAGCCAGGAATAAAGTGTGCTGATTAAGAAATTCTAAAAGCGAGATCAAAGGAGTTTTGGCAAAAAAATGTCCGCTGGTAAGACCTGTGATCCACAACTGAAAAAATTCCTCCATTTTGTAGGCCAGTCCAAGTGGGTCATTGGCTTTCACCAAACCCGAAACAATGAACAAAAGTCCGACGATGATTTGTATGATGCGGATAACAATTCTCATGATGATTTGGATTCGTTCATTAATAT
>JAICTW010000403.1 GCA_025936195.1 Flavisolibacter sp. | reverse complement strand
GGCAGCTTGTATTCCCTGCCCAGTTTTAATACAACGTTTAAAAAATTTCGGCATACAAAGTACCCATGTGCGAATCCAGATGTGTAATATCAATTCCAAATTGTTTTGCTCTTTCAATTTGCGCCCTCAATTCTTTTTCCACTTCATCAGCATTGCTGCTTCGCAATACCGAATCCACAGTTGAAAAAAGGAAACCTTGCTGGTTCACTAAGTGCGGCACATTTTCCTTGCCGGCTACCGGTCCCCATTTCAAATATTTCCATTCGCTGGTAATTGTCAGGTGTAAACCCAGGTCCGCTTTTGGATGCGCCATTGCGTAAGCAGCCGCTTCGGGAAACCAGGGACAGGGAACCATAATGTTGGCCGATCGTGCCGGGCTTTTTTCCAAAGCATAAAAGCTCGCCTGATCTTCGGAATGAGCAAGACCCAGATCATCAGCATGAAGGATCAACAGCTTTGCCGTTTTGGAATAACCCAATTGCTCCTGCAATGTGGTTTGCGTTCTTGCTGTTACTACAAACAGAATCAATGAAGGGAGCAGCAGTTTTTTCATAGTTCTAAAATAAAATTTCTTCTTCAATGTGTGGGAGGAAATGATTGATGGAAATCATTCCATATACTGCCAGACGTCATTATTATTGTTGCATCTCACTCCTATTATTGCCGTAAATTCTAAACATGGAATCGTCTTCACGCAAAAGCAGGGACCAGTCCGGCGCTGCTATTTATGGTTTGGGTTTTGTTGGTGCACTGATTTATTTTATTCAGACAGCCACCGGGTTCTGGATAGGTGTTTTGGGTTTTTTCAAAGCTGTATTCTGGCCTGCTTTTCTTGTGTATTATTTGCTGGAGTTTTTGAAGAAATAGAATTGCAGAAATGCTTCTTTGAATTACAACCGAAAGCGAAACAGAACAATAAACATAGACAGTTCTAACCCTGATTCAATTCCCATTGATGAAATAAATCAGAATACTCTGCACCCGACAACCTCTGTTGACGATAATGGCCGGCTCCTTCTTTTTGCCTGAAGGCTTCGTATAAACTCACAGCACAGGCCACACTGATGTTTAATGAGCGGATCATTCCCATCTGCGGAATAATAAAATTTCCGTCAGCCATTTTGATGATCTCTTCACTGACACCCGAATGTTCATTTCCGAAAACCAAAGCAACAGGCTGGGTAAGATCAAGCTCATATAAACTCACTGCATCGGTGGATAAATGTGTAGTCAAAATAGTTGCGTACTTTTTCCGAAGTGCCTTAAAACATTCTTCTGTACTGTCAAACTGGTGAATAGTTAACCATTTGGCAGCACTGCTGCTGCTTCGGGCTCCCCATTTTTTATGTCGTGGAATTTTGGTGTTCAGTACATAAATTTCCTGTACGCCTATAGCATCGCAACTTCGCATGACGGCAGAAATATTATGCGGGTCAAAAACATTTTCCAAAACAATGGTTATATCGTTCTGTCTTTTGGAAAGCACCGATTCAATTCTTAGTCTTCTTTCGTTTGTCATAAATCATTGCAAACTTATAAGAGAATAAAGTTTATTCCTTTAAATTTGCCACCCGCTTAAAGTAAAGGGTGAAAGGTATAAGGCCATTCACTTTAAACCTTAAGACGGGTGGTGGCGCAGCCCGGTAGCGCACTTGCATGGGGTGCAAGGGGTCGCTGGTTCGAATCCAGTCCACCCGACTAATTCCACTTTATGAAGGTTTAGGATTGATTTTTCCTGAACCTTCTTTTTTTGTGCATGTTCATTTAATTTTTTCATTTTGAAGTGAGTTGGAATTCTCTCCCAAAAATTTTTTGATTTTTTCTAAATCTTTAATGAACTATTTCGACCTTTGTCCAATACTCACAACTTTTTTGACTTTTCGAAAGATCAGGAATGTTTTCTAATCCTTTTTGTCATTATTTCAATTAAGTTCTTCCACCAGAAATAAGACTTGTGGTATTTGAACAAAACGTATTGAATCCATCTGAAAACTTACAAATTTTCAAGGAAGAATTTGAGCCGTCGAAAAGAAAAGACATTAAAGACAAGTGGTGGGATGCAGGTGGTGTCACAATGCATTTATGGGATTATCAAGGAACAGGAACAAAAGCTGGCTTTAGTTATTATGAGTATGATCCGGTTGTCATTCCGAATGAAACATTGGTGCAAATCGGCCAAATAATTGTTGATATATTGGCTATCAGGAGTATTATTCCTGTGGCAAACTCGACACAAGTAACTATATATGGAAACATTCGACAATCGGTAGCTACTGGAATAAGAGCGTTAAAAAAGAAAAACGGGATGAGTGAATACATTGGCGCGGATGACTACTCAATATTCAATGATGAGGATAATTTCAATCACAATCCAGGTGGAACAAAATTTCAAACTTGGCCAGATCTATAATTGCTAACTTCAAACAGGGTTAAGAGAAGTTTTTAGCACTGTTTGAAATATCTTTCTATGAAACTACTATTAACCACATTTGTGCTATTTATCACCATGGTGACTTTTGCGCAATTTGAAATCAGTTCGGGACTTGCCATAAATAAAAACAATGCAGCCGGATTTCCCATACAGTTTGCATATGATTTCAAGATTAAAAACAGGTTGTACATTAAGCCACAATTTGGCTTCAAATATCTACATATTTATAACGAACATGTTGGAGCTACACTTAATGTTTCTTCTTGGGAAATACATCAAACTTTTTCATACGAAGTAATTAAGAAAAGAAAATTCATTTTAAAGCCCAATGCAGGCATAAACTATCGCTTTTATCATTGGAAAGGAGAAATGCGCCCCCCCTACAATACACTTCCACAAAGAGCATGGGTGATTGGCACTCGAAATGGATATTTTGTATTGAACAGTTACGACGACGGTTACAGCAAAGATTACCGTGTGAATAACTTAGGATTCAGTTTTCAACTTCAGAGCCAATATAAATTAACTGACAAGATTTGGATGCATATAACCCCTTTTATAGAGCCAGATTATGATGGTGCTCAAAATACGGGCGGATGTTATCTTGGTGTCATTTTGAAATCGTTTGATTGATCTTCAATTTTAAACAGTTCGATCTAAAAAGTTTTGAATTTTCTCTAAGTCTTTAATCAGCTGGTTCGAACTTCGTCCAATTCTCCCGACAAAGGCTCACTTTTAGTGAGCTTTTTATTTTTTGTTGTAAAGCATCCTAATCGTTATCGGAAAGTTTATCAAAGAACATCCTTTACATTAGCAACATATAACTTTATTCCTGCTGAAGATTGCTGAATTCTTGTGGCAGTTTAAGCATTTCATAAAAAATGATTCACTCAAATTTATTTAATCCCGTTGGAGATAGAATGCTGATGCTATGTTCAACCCACATCTATTATCACCTCATTTAGTGGATTCGTTTACGAAAAAATCTTTAGACATCTTCAAACAATAGCCACCGACTCAATCACCGATCTTCTTTACTACATTTGCCGCCAAACAAACGATTGCATGGACGTAAAAAACAACATACTTGAAACAATAGGCAACACACCTTTAGTTCGATTAAACAAAATCACCAAAGGGCTTCCCTGCGATGTGTATGCAAAGGTGGAATATTTCAATCCGGGCAATTCCATCAAGGATCGCATGGCCGTGAAGATGCTGGAAGTTGCAGAAGCTGAAGGAAAACTAAAACCCGGTGGAACTATCATTGAATGTACATCCGGGAACACGGGAATGGGATTGGCAATGGCGGCCGTGGTGAAAGGTTACAAATGCATTTTTGCCACTACCGATAAACAATCACAATCGAAAGCAGATATT
>JAICTW010000235.1 GCA_025936195.1 Flavisolibacter sp. | reverse complement strand
TCCAGGTTTTCCACCCTGTAATTGATCATAAAATCTTTTGTTGAAGGCTCAAAGTATTTTGTGGTTTCCTTAAAAGGAGTCCATTGCGTTTGCCCTTTCTTTGTGCTGTCCGCACCTTCATACCACTCAAAAGTGGCACCATACTCATTAGCGTTCAAGCCAAGATTGGTCTTGTACCATTCTCTCATTTTGTTTGGGTCCTTGCATTTGAAAAAAATGCCGCCGATGCCTGTTACTTTTTTCATTGTGGTGTGCTTGTTTGATGGTTTTGAAAAAATTGTTTTAAATGCGAAACCAAAGCAGAAGGATGTCGCAATGACTAAAATTAATAAGGAAATCTTTTTCATTTGATGAATGTTTCTGGAGTTTACTGCCTTGATCGTTAGGCTTACTGCTTACGACGAGACAATTTGTTGCCGATTGTTTATTCGTTGCCCCACCATATGCGCCAACGCACTGTTAGTGGCATGTGCTTTGCCTGCATTATGAATTTAGCAGGACAATGAAATTAGAATAGCTTATGTTGTCATTCTTTATTTCTTCGCTTTCAGCCCAAACACCATTCTGCATAATTTGCTTTGTCAACATAAAATCTCTACCGTCGTAAACAAATCTTTTGTCAGCTAACTCAACGAACCATGAGCCAAAGACATTTTCGTCATAGCGCTTTGTCAAAATGTTTATGTCGCCAATATTCATAACGCAGAAGTCAAACAGAAATTTATTCCATGATTTTGAAACTTTTCTTTCAATGTCAAAAGCATAATCTTTGGCCTTGTCTATAGTTGCAGCGCTGGCATTATCCACAACTTCTGCTTTTCTACCAAAACGGTCTGTCAATGTCACTTTAAATACACCATTTGATATTTCGTCAATGTAAATTGTCCAACCAGGAATATTATTCTTCATGTTGACTTGTCCGAGAAATTTATTTTTAGCTTGACCAGTCTGCCAGCTTTGCTTTACAATACTAAGATATACGCAATTACACGCAACTACAAAAATCCAAGGCACTTCACTTAAGACAACTCAATTCAATCTGTATTGCGCATAGCAGCAATAAATTCTTTTACTTTGAAAACCTAATTCCGCTTTCATGAAACTGTTATTGGCATTGCTATTCATTCCATTTTTTTCCTTTTCACAACAATTCACTTCAAAAGAAATTGACCGTTATAAAGCACAGGCGCAAAAGGTCACCATCATTCGTGATAGCTGGGGCGTGCCACATATTTATGGCAAGACCGATGCTGATGCCGTGTTTGGATTGTTGTATTCCCAATGCGAAGAGAACTTCAGTAAGGTGGAAGAGAACAACCTGGAAATGATGGGGCGACTGTCCGAAGTATATGGCGAAGGACAGTTGTACAACGATCTTCAAATGAAACTGATCTACGATACCGCTGCCGCCATTACCGATTACAAACGTTCTCCTTTGTGGTTGAGGAAATTATTAGATGCTGCTGCCGACGGCGTGAATTATTATCTCTACAAACATCCGGAAGTAAAACCTTTAGTGCTTACTCATTTCGAACCCTGGTTTGCTTTGCTGCGAACAAACGGAAGTATTTCAGCAACTCAAAACGGTGGCATTACTACCAAAGACATGCGGGAGTTATATCCCACAAAAAGTAATTCAACATCCTACATTGAAAAAGATCTTCCCTTTTATGAAGTAGATCCGACTGGTTCCAACGGCTTTGCAGTGGCTCCATCAAAAACAGCTTCTAAAAATGCTATTCTTTATATCAATCCGCATGTAACTTTTTATTACCGCACCGAAGTGCAAATGGTAAGCGATGAAGGACTGGATGCTTATGGCGCTGTTACCTGGGGAACTTTTTTTGTATTCCAGGGATTTAATCAATACTGCGGATGGATGCATACTTCCAGTTATTCGGATGTTGCTGATTTGTTCCTTGAAAAAACCGTTGATAAAAATGGTGCTTTGTTTACAAAGTATGATGACAAATTAATTCCGGTGAAAACAAAAACCATTACCATCCGCTATAAAAAAGGAAACGCTTTTGAAGAACAAACATTCACCGCGTATTACACCAATCATGGTCCTGTGATGGGCAGCCGCAATGGGCAGTGGTTAAGCCTGAGAGAGAACAACCGTTCCTTAGATGCTTTAATGCAATCATGGCTTCGCACCAAGGCCAAAGGTTTTGAAGAGTTTAAAAAAGTAATGAACCTTCGTTCCAATTCTTCCGACAATACCGTGTTTGCCGATTACAAAGGAAACATTGCTTACTGGCATGGCAATTTTGTTCCGAAGCGCAACAAAAAATTTGATTATAGTCTGCCGGTTGACGGAAGCACTTCAGAAACCGACTGGCATGGCATTTACGATCTGGACCAAACGGTTCATGTTTATAATCCTTCAACCGGCTATATTGAAAATTGTAACTCCACTCCATTTACGGTTTCTGGAACGAGCAGTCCTAAAAAAGAAAATTATCCAACCTACATGGCTCCTGACGGACAAAATTTTCGTGCATTGAATGCAGCAAAATTGTTAAGCGCTGCAAATCATCTTACGGTTGATAAAATGATCCATGATATTGGCTACAGTCATTATCTCACTGCATTCGACTATTTACTTCCTGCTTTGATAAAAGATTATGATGCGTTATCATCCAACGATCCTTTGAAGAAAAATTTATCAGAACCAATGGATTCATTGAAAGCCTGGGATAAAAATTCATCAGCATCTTCTGTTGCTTCTACCATTGCCATTGAATTTGGTTATCAGTTTTTGCAGAAGGCACCGCGGTCGGCAAATCCTTATGATGTTTCGAATGGAGTTGGCCAATTGCTGGCTACACTGCAGACAACCAGTTCAAATGATCGCATGAATCTTTTATCAGAAACTTTAAAAGATCTGGAAAAAAGATTCGGTACGTGGAAAACAATGTGGGGTGAAGACAATCGCTATCAACGTCCGGCAGATGGAAAATTTGACGATGCCAAACCGAGTATGCCTGTGGGATTGGCTGCTGCAACTTTTGGTTGTATTCCTTCGTTTGCCACACGCCGCTTTCCTAATACCAATAAACGCTATGGAGTTTCGGGAAACAGTTTTGTTGCCTGCGTTGAGTTTGGGGAAAAAATAAAAGCAAAATCGGTGGTTACCGGCGGACAATCATTCGATCCTTCATCGAAACATTACACGGACCAGGCGGAAATGTACATCAACGGAAATTTTAAAGAGGTGTTGTTTTATAAAGAAGACGTATTGAAGCATGTGGAAAGAAAGTATCATCCAGGGGAGTGAAAACTGATTTGGAAAACCGTTAACTGCCGACTGCACATTAAGTTGGATCAACAGTATCCCAGGGTGTTGTTTCTCCTTTTTCCGTGTCTTCTTTATTGCCGAGGATATTGTCTTCCATTTGGTCAAGTGTATCGTTTTCAAACCGCTCTTCAGTTGCTACATCAAATTGAGGTGTCATGCCCACCCGTACGCTGGCAATATCCTCGTCGGTAATAATATCATCCTTATTTTGCAGATGGCGGTGGATGATCCTTTGTGTATCGCTTTCATACTGCTCACCGTTCACATTTTCGGTATTGTTAGTGTGTTCCACATTTTCCTCTTTCTGTGGCTGTGGATTGATGTTCTCTTGAAGCATATAATTGTTTTTGTTTTATACTAAAAAACCTGTGCCATTTTTCTGACAAAGGTCAGAAATGTTTTGATTTGCTAAGATTTAAACGGAAATGACGATGATAAAATTCTATGCATTAACGGAAATTATTGTTTTGACCTGCTACCTGCTTCATAAGCAAGCTGCATAAAATTTTTTACTTCCGCGTTTACATCCTCTTTATGGTACATTCTGAAATGATGATTGAATTGTTTTGCATCTCCCGGCACCTGTGCTATTTTCTGAAAACACAAATTGTCTTCATAAGGCTTTTCAAAAGGAAATACCACGTGCACAAAATTCTTCCCCAACTGAGTGATCCATGCAATCCGTTTACGCGGAGCGGCTATGCCAATCATGGTTTTAGCGGGATATAATGTTACTTCTCCAATCTTTTGAAACTCGTTTACAAAATGACTAAATAATTCAATAGTTTCTGGAGATTTCCCTGTTAAAAAATCAACCGCTGTCTCTTGTGTGGTGGTTCCTCTTTTGGCCATGTTACCGGTATGAACAAGAAAATTAATTCATTTAACTCAAACATGCGGTGGCACTATCGTTGCTGCCTTAAAAGAAATATTACCTATGCAGAGCAATACAGCCATTCAAAGCAATGTCATTCCTGATAACATTCCGTTTAACGAACCCAGGTATGATGTGGCACAGATCATGGGTGGATTATACGGAGACGGTTTCCTTGGTTTTAAAAATGCTTTCAGCAGGGAATGGGTGCAGCAACTGCATCAGGATATTATGGTGGCTTATGAAGACGCATTGAAACGCCCTGGCGGTGCTGTTGGCCGCGGACCAAAACGGTATTATGTTGAAATTCATCCGGAAGATATTCGTGGGTTTGTTGATCTGGCAACGCATCCATGGATAGTAGCTGTTTGCGAAGCTGTACTTGGACCAGAATATAAAATTGTGGAGATAGGATTTGATGTTCCCAATCCGGGTGCAGTTAATCAACCCTGGCACCGGGATTTTCCTGCACCGGATGATACGATCAAAGGAAGACGACTGAATTCTTTAGCATTCAACTTAACTACTGTTGATGTGTATGAAGATATGGGACCATTTGAAATTGCACCCGGAACACAATGGGATCTTCCCGACCATTTTCAACATGGCATGTTTCCTCCAAAATCTTTTTATCCGCGGTACGAACAAAGAGCTCAAAAAAAATTACCGAAGATGGGCGATGTTTCTGTACGTTCAGCGCTGACTATTCATCGCGGCACGGCCAATCATTCCAGCAAATCCAGACCTGCACTGGTATTAGGCGTGGATGCTCCTGGTGCTAACAATGCAGAACGTCACGACTTACAGCTTACAAAAAGATTTTTTGAAACGCTTCCTCAAAGTTTAAGGGACCATCTCACCTGCCGTTTGGTGGATAAACTGGAACCAATTGAACAAGGCCATACTATTGAAGGATTAATGATGGGCGAAGCTTAGTTCAATTAGACGTAAAGCATCGCTCAAAGCCTTTTTGTTTTTATGTTTTTGAACAGCCTTCACTGCTAAAGAGCACATGCTTCCAACAATTTTCGAAATATTTCAGCAAGGGAACTACACTTTTACATAGATATTTCGTTTGTTTAACACCCATCCAATGCTCCAGCAGAACAACATGTAGCAAAGAGCAAACAATAAGGAACCGATGGAACCCGGAGCAACGACCTGGAAAAAAACTTTGTTGATCCAGGTAAAAAAGGATTGCGTTTTATCTATCCGGATCATGAACAACACTGTCACCAATAATTCAGATAACAAATAAATAAACAAAG
>JAICTW010000677.1 GCA_025936195.1 Flavisolibacter sp. | reverse complement strand
GAGACGCATCGCTTCCAGGCACAGGTCTTTTCGCAGCACTGCATCGTTGCTTGCAGAATAATAACCTTCATTAAAAAGCAAATACAGCGTCATTAAAACAGCAGGTAAACGTTCATCAATTTCTGCCGGTGAAGGTTGCTTTATCTCAATTTTTTCTTCACGCAGTTTTTGTTTGGCACGCTGCAGTCTTTTATAAATAGCTTCTTTGCTGGTAAGAAAAGCGCCTGCAATTTCATCCGTTCCAAAACCGCAAAGCAGGCTCAGCGCTAAACCTATTTGGACTTCAACAGCATTGCACGGATGACATACCACAAACATCATTGCAAGCTGGCTGTCATTAATATTTTTTGCGGAAAGATCAATTTCAATTTCCATTGAGCTATCTGCAGTATTGCTAACCTCTTTTGCTACTTTTTGCAGGAAGATGGAATGATGTTTAAAATAATCTTTGCTCTTATTTTTCGCTACGGTGTATAGCCATGCCACTGGGTTTGGAGGCAAGCCTTTTAAGCCCCATAATTCAGAGGCAGCCAGAAAGGTATCACTGGCAATATCTTCTGCAATTTCAATATGCGCAATGCCGAACAGCTTGCAAAGAACCGTAACAATTTTACGATATTCTGTTCTGAACAAATGCGGTATCAATTCGGCTTGCTGCATAAAAGCAATTTAATTTCAAAAAACAAAAATCCCAATCTTTCACAAACTAACTCAATAATGAAAGATTGGGATAATTACATTACATCGCATTGATTTCTCTCACCTCAACGCTTCCGCCAGACAGCAGCCCCGGGCATCCCTTTGCAATTTCCGTGGCTTCATCAAGGTCATCAGCTTTAATGATTGAATAACCGCCGATAGTTTCTTTGATCTCCGTGTAAGGGCCGTCGGTAATTACATTATTTGGTTTTAGTACTTTTCCCGAAGATGCCAAACGGTTGCCACGATCGGTTAATTTGTTTTGCGCGGCGATGCTGCCGATCCAGTCCATCCAGCGTTTTGTGTTTGCCTGCATTTCTTCCGGGGAAGCTTTAGGCATTTCGCTTTGGTCCATTCTGAATACAAATAAGAAATCTTTCATTTTGTTTAATTTTTATTGTTTAAAAACAAATAACGATTGGCTTTAAAAGATTGGACAACTTAAAGAAAATTTTTTCCAGGCAGCCTTTCCTAAAGGAAAGTTACGTAATGAGTAACAGGAATTATGTTTTTGTTGCTTTGCTCTTTGCACTGGATAATCGTCGCAAACACCTCCCCAAAAAGTCATAATCAACCCTGTTTGGAAAATCTTTTCCAATTACTTTTGAGGTATAAACAAAAATTAAAAACAATGAAAAATCAATTATATCCTTGCCTTTGGTTTGATGGAAAGGCAAAAGAAGCCGCAACCTATTATTCTTCTGTCTTTGAAAATTCAAAGATCATTTCTGAAAATCCTATTGTAGTTATGTTTGAACTGGACGGGATATTATTTATGGGATTGAATGGCGGGCCCATGTTTAAAATAAATCCTTCGATATCTTTTTTTGTTTTTTGTAATTCCGAAGAAGAGATTGAGAAAAAATGGAAGGTCCTGTCTGAGGGCGGAGGGGTGCTGATGCCTCTTGATAAATATCCCTGGAACGATAAATATGGCTGGTGCTGTGATAAGTATGGTGTAAACTGGCAGCTAATGTTGAGCACAGATGCTAAGCAAAAAATTGTTCCTTCATTTATGTTTACGCAACAGTTAAGCGGCAAGGCAGAAGAAGCTATCAATTTTTACACTTCACTATTTAAGAACAGTGAAATACAAATGATAAACCGCTATGGAAAAGGGGAAGGAGATGTGGAAGGCAATATCAATCATGCACGCTTTACATTGAATGGCCAGGAGTTTGCAGCTATGGAAAGCTCAGGGCCACACCAGTTCACTTTCAATGAAGGTGTATCAATAGTTGTGCCCTGCGATAACCAGGAGGAAATAGATTTCTACTGGGACAAGCTTACTGAAGGTGGCCAGGAATCTCAGTGCGGATGGCTGAAGGATAAATATGGCGTATCATGGCAAATTGTTCCAGCTATACTCGGTAAATTAATGAGCAATCCTGAAAAAGGCAAAAGAGTAATGGATGTAGTTATGAAGTCGGTAAAGTTTAATATTAGTGAACTCGAAAACGCGTAACAATCATCTTTAAACTCAGGACTACGGAAAGGTATATATTATTGTGAATATTCCATCCGCTGGTAATCCTCCCTGGCGGGCAATGTCATTGAGTTATTCCTTCATGATCTTAGACAGCAGCCATATTACATTGCCGGTAGAATTCGTCCAGATCTCCTTATACGTGGCATTCACCTGCAT
>JAICTW010000483.1 GCA_025936195.1 Flavisolibacter sp. | reverse complement strand
TTACTTTGACAATGTATCAATAAAACTGGAAAAGAAAAACAATTGTTGTTAATAAAAAAAAAGAATAAATGCAAAATTCAGAACAGCTAAAAGAAATCGTAAAGCGGAAATACAGCGAAATCGCTTTACAGGACAAAGAAACCAATCAGTCTGCCTGCTGCGGCTCAGGTTGTTGCTCAACCGAAGTGTATAATATCATGACTGATGACTATAGCAACATGGAAGGCTACAATCCGGACGCTGACCTGGGATTAGGCTGCGGCTTACCAACGCAATTTGCACAAATAAAAAAGGGCGACACAGTAATTGATTTAGGTAGTGGCGCCGGCAACGACTGTTTTGTTGCACGAAATGAAACAGGCGAAGACGGGAGGGTAATAGGTATTGACTTTACGCCTGCAATGATTGAAAGAGCAAGGGCTAACGCACAAAAATTAGGTTTCGCAAATGTTGAATTCAGGCAAGGCGATATTGAAAACATTCCTGTTTCTTCAAACGTTGCTGATGTAATTGTAAGCAACTGCGTTCTAAATCTTGTGCCTGACAAAGACAAAGTATTCAAAGAAATTTTTCGCGTTTTAAAAGTTGGCGGGCACTTTAGTATTTCAGATGTTGTGTTAATCGGTGAGCTTCCTGAAGGTTTGCGCAAAGACGCTGAAATGTATGCTGGTTGCGTGTCAGGCGCAATACAAAAAAAAACCTACCTGGAATTAATCGAAATAAATGGTTTCAGCAACGTCACCATTCAAAAAGAAAAACCAATTAATATTCCCGGTGATATTTTGAAAAACTATTTGAGCGAAAAAGAACTCAACGATTTTAAAACCGGAACCACAGGCATTTTTAGCATTACGGTGTATGCAGACAAATCAAAGTCCTGCTGCGGTGCGGATTGTTGCAATTAAAAAATATTGCAAAGCAATTCTCATGATGATTTCCTTAATTGCTTAGCGCTCGCCATTGGCTTTGACGCCAGGTTGTGCATCATCAACATTTGATATTGGTATAAGTTATGAAGAAAAAAATTTTAGTGCTTTGCACAGGCAACAGTTGCCGAAGCCAGATTGCAGAAGGGTACCTGCGATTGTTTGCAGGCGACAAGGCAGAAGTTTACAGTGCGGGTATTGAAACACAGGGCGTAAACCCAAGAGCGGTTGAAACAATGAAAGAAGACGGAGTTGATATTTCAAACAACACTTCAAACAACATTGACGAATACCGCGACATTGATTTTGATTTTGTAATTACCGTTTGCGACAATGCCAGAGAACGTTGCCCGTTCTTTCCGACAAAAGCAAAAATGTTTCATCAGAATTTTTATGACCCTGCAAAGGCAACAGGAACAGAAGAAGAAATTAAAGAACAGTTTCGTAAAGTGCGGCGACAAATAAAAAACTACTGTAAAAAATTTGTTGCCGACAATTTATAATCCACAACTACTTAGATGAAGGATATGCTGCAAATAATTGGTATGGCAGCAGGTTGCCGGATGGAAGCATATGACATTTGTGGGTTAGCAAGCCAACTTTTATCTTTGAGAATTGGACTTCATTTTACAATTAATTGCTGGCAACTGACGTAAGATTAAAGCGTTTATTAACGCTCAAACAGCAGAATAAATATCCAGGCTATTTCCGACTTAAAAAGAAGGTTTATGCTACGTGGGCTTTTCGCCCTGGTTCTCTGAAAAATTATATGAAGTTTGGAAGAAACAACCAGCGTTATTACAAGGTCGTGTAATCATAATTCAGAAATAATTTTAGAAAAAAGGCAGTGAAATTTTTTCGCTGCTTTTTTTTTGAATAGCTTTAGAACCGCTATTATGAACAGGTATTAAAAAATGCAGGATAATAAGTAAAATTTAAACATAAAATAATGACAACAAGACGCTCCTTTCTAAAAACCACTTCGGTTCTTTCAGCAGGATTAATGATCGCTCCTTCTTCATTTAAGGCAAAAAATCCATTGATTGGCTTGCAATTATATACCGTTCGCGATGCGATGGGCAAAGACCCCAAAGCGACGCTGGCAAAGGTCGCGGCGATCGGCTACAATTCTCTTGAAGGCGCTACCTACACGGGAACTGAAAAGTTTTATGGCATGTCGACCAAAGAATTTAAAGATGTTTTAAAACAAAATGGCCAGGTAATGTATAGCAGTCATTACATGCTGGGTGAAGCAAAATTTAACGGGAATTCAATGCAAGGAACCATTCTCAACGATTGGGACAAGGCCGTGGATGATGCGGCTGAAGTAGGATTGAAATATATGGTTTGCGCTTATTTGATGGATTCAGAACGAGGCGACCTGGACCATTATAAGAAGGTGGCGGACTATCTTAATACTGCTGGGGAAAGATGTAAAAAATCGGGCCTTCAATTGTGTTACCACAATCATAATTTTGAATTTGAAAAGCAGGATGGCAAATATCCTTATGATGTTTTATTGTCAACAGATCCTGATCTCGTAAAAATGGAAATGGATATTTATTGGGTCACCAAAGCCGGCCAGGATCCCATTGCGCTTTTCAAAAAACATCCGGGAAGATTCCCTCTATGGCACGTAAAAGATATGGATAAAACTCCTGCAAAAGATTTTACAGAAGTGGGAAATGGCGTAATCAATTTTAAAGAAATTTTCAAGCATAAAAACGAAGCAGGTATGAAATATTTTTATGTAGAGCAGGATAAAACTCCCGGTGATCCATTTGTGAGCATCAAAGAAAGCATTGATTACATAAAGAAGAATTTGATATAGAGAACAGGGTATGAATAAACCACTTTACCAGTTTTTTGCGAATGACCATCGGCGTATTGACGAACTTTTAGATAAGGCAACGGCAGATGTAGACTCTGTGAAAGAAGAGTATTATCACCGGTTTAGAACTGGCCTTTTGAAGCATATTAAAATGGAAGAAAAAATTCTTTTTCCTGCTGCGCAAAAGGCAAATGGCAATGTTCCGTTGCCTTTGGCACCAAAGCTCCGGCTGGATCATGGCGCTTTAACTTCACTGATGGTGGTGCCCCCAACGCCGGACGTAATAAAGGTTTTGTATTATGTATTGGAAAAGCATGATTTTTTGGAAGAGGAACCCGGTGGTATGTATGATGTTTGCGAAAAACTAACAGAAGGTGAAACCGCCGAACTTTTGCAGCAATTGGAAGTTGTTACCGAAGTGCCTGTTCATCCATACAATACAGCAGGGTATGCGATGGATGTCGCAAAGCGAACTCTTTTGCGCGCGGGTTTTGATTTTGATTCAATTGTCGCAAACTCTGTTTAAACCGAAAATCATTTGTGTTAAAGAGATTGTTATTTCCAAATAAATTTTTTTCTAAATCATTAA
>JAICTW010000195.1 GCA_025936195.1 Flavisolibacter sp. | reverse complement strand
TGTTAAGCGTTAACATTGATGAAAAAGGACTCGCATTCATAGAGCGGTCATAGGCGATCAACTTGTAATAAATTTTTTTGGTAAGCGTTTTCAACGTGATGGAATCTGTATAAAGCGTATCGGTAAGCAAATCACCTGTCAACGGAGTAAACTGGTGATCGGGCGCATTGGCAAAAAAGATTTTATAACCTGCAAGGTCTGCCTCCTTTCCCCAGTTCCAGCGGATGGTCACAATACCGGAAGAATCAATTTGACCATTCAATCCAGCCGGTGCTAAAGGCGGCGTATGATCTTCAACATTCATGTAGGCAGGCATGGAACGTCCCGCATTGCCTGAAGTATCAACCGCAGCAACCATATAATAATTGGGCGCCGTTGCTGAGGGATGTTCATCGGTAAATTCATTCTTTTCAAAAGGAAGGAATTCTTTGTTGATCGGATCAAAGGGGCCGTTAATATTAGTACTCCTTCCAACCACATAGCCTTTGAAATCGGGTTCATGAAAACTTTTATTCCAGGCGAAATGAATTTTTCCTTCATCCACGGTTTTTATTTCCGTAATGATTGGCGCTTCGGGTGCTGTCAGATCAACGGCCATAGCTACTATTACCTGTGAAGGCTCTGAAATATCTCCAAATGCATTGATGCCGCTTACACGATAATAATAATTCTTATAATTTCTTTCAACAGAATCGCTATACCGCACAGGCTTCATGCTTCCTTTTTCATTTTCAAAAGAAACGTAGGGTAACCTGTTGAGCCTTACAAAGTTTCTCCCATCTTCCGACCGTTCAATGATGTATCCCGAATAAGAATGTGGTTGAATACCCGCTTTCCAGAAAACATTAATGACCTTATCTCCTGCCACAGCAGTAACATTGGGAAACTTTTCTTTTTCATCTTTTTGCGCAGCGCTAATCAGAATCCTTGCTGTGTCAATTCGAATTTGTGTTTGCTCTTCTGCGGGATAGATGGTGTACAGATAATACAGATCCTTTCTTATTTTTTTATCAGCAAAACGAAAACCCAAACCATTGGCAATAACGGGATCAAAATCGGCGAGCATCAATGCAAAGCCAAAACGGTTTTCCTGCTCATTGTATTTATCAACAATAGCAGATAAAGAATTGCCCTCTTTTGTATTGTTGAAGTCCATGGTTATGCCGTAAAGCAATTGTGCAGCCATAGCAGTCAGACTATCATGCGAGGATTTATATTGATCCGCCCATTCATTCAACGTCCATGGATGAATGAGTAGCAAAGAAGAATCAATGAGTGAATAAATGTTCTTCTGGTTTTTAGTAAAAGCCATTCTCTTTAACACAAATCCTTTTTTTTGAGAAAGCAGCCATGCAACTGAATTACCGGGTGCCCATCGCACCACAATGGAATCGCCATAGTTACGGGCGATGATATGCATAGAGGTACGTGGCAGCGTATCTTTTTCCAAAGGCTTTTGTTGACTAAGTTTTTTTTGCGCATCAGCAAAAAACAAAAACAACAGTAACGGTATAATTAAAAAATGCTTCATTATTTTTTATAAATAAGAATGGTTGCTTTTACAGGATTACCTTCAATGGCACTGTATGGAATGTTATTAAAATTGACGATCCCATTTTCTGCAGGGAGCAAACCAATGGTTCCTCCCACAGGGGGATTGTAACGGATATCAGCATTGACAATAGTTCTGTAATCCTTAAAACTCACAGGAGCGCAACTCGTACTCAGGGCATCCCAGATCACCTGTAATTTGTTGATTTGTTGTTGCAGCAAATCAATGATCTGTTGCTTTGAAGATTGCGGAAGATTAGAATTTTGCCATTCCTCCTGCTGATTAAGTAAGGTGGTAATTTGTTGTGAAATGCCGACACTTAATAACAAACGGTCCAGCAGTACCCAATCCGGAACACTGTAATTGATAAGTATATCCTGATTGCGACTGAAGTAATTGCCAAAGCCATTTGATATTTCCGAAGATGCTCCCATTGAAGAATTGATAACGGCTCCGTTGGAAACAGCAGTGACGGCCTGATTAACTGCGGCTATTCTTGTGGTTCCATTTAAAGCACTGGAAAAAGAAGAAGACTGCGAAACAGCGCCTGCTCTTAGCTGTGCATAGTTCTTTAAAACCAGGCAACAGATAAAACCAAGAAAAAAAATTCTTTTAAATATCATCTTCATGGCGTTTGAAATTTCGAGAACGATGAATTAACCGATACAACTCTGATTGTGTTTTGCAAATAATAGGACATCAGTTCATCGGCCTGTATTTCCTGGGGGGACAATTCAGGGTCATAGCTGGTAATATCAATGGGACGCAGCGGTACGCAATAACCATTTTCGGTGCAGACAACTCCAATATGCTGTATGGTTTGATAGCTTACTCCCGAGGCTATGCGGGTACTGTTAAGACTCATGCCCGCTGCCGTATAATTTTGATACACGCAAGGCAGCTCATGGTTCCTCATCCAGCTATTGTAATTGGAGGTTTCTTTAAATGTTATCAGTGGGAGAGAAAAATAAACCAATGAACCTCCCTTGTATTTATTGCTGACAAAACCATTCGCATCGTAACTGTCAAATTTTTCAACAGCCTGAAGACTAACCGTTGGAGAACCCAATGAAGAATATCCGTTAGTAGCGGAATAATTCATTGCTTTCATTTTATCGAAAAGCGTATTGTAATGGCTGGTGCGGAAATGATAATCATATAAAACAATATCCACTGTTTTGTTTGACAACTTCAGTGCATGATCTGTATTAAGGCTTGTGAACCGGACATTTTTTGCATACTCAGGAGACTGTGCTATGCTACTGTATTGATTTGCAGAAAATACGACTCTGTTGTTGGAATTTGAAGACATTATTTTATTCACTGAAGTAATCAGTGGTGTATTGGATTTAGATAAGACATAGTTATCATTTGCCGACAATTGCTTTCGCTTGATCACTTCCACTCTTATCAAACATTCCTTTGGCAGCGGAGGAATATCGAAGGTGAAATATTTGGTGCCAGTTAAGTTGAGGGGCTTTTCATACGAGCCGAGAAGCATATGGCTTTTCACTGCAGTAAAACGGACAATGAGTTGAAAATCTTCCGGCGGAGTTCCGGCACAAACATAGTCGCGATCAAGTATGATGGCGCCTTGTTTAGATTCGCCCTGTAGAAAATAACGCTGATTGGGAAAAGGATAAGCACCTACTCTATTGGCAGGATTAGAAATATAATCATCCAATTTGCAATCGCCGGTTTTAAATGCGGTTGACTGGTTTTCCTGCACCACCGATCCGTTATAATAAGAATCTTTCCATTCACTGCCTGATAGTTCCCGTGCCTTTACACTAATATCCAATTTATATCTTGTCTGCGGAAGAAAAGCATCATCAGGTCCCAGCATCAAATCTTTGTGGGCATTGTCAACAAATACAGGATAGCTTTGAGGGTCGTTGTAATTAGCATAAACCGTATTGTTCTCAACATTGGTAACCGTGCAGTTTTCAATCTCCAGGCGGAAGCTGCGTACCTTGTCTGCTCCATTTTCATCTTTCACAATGAGGTCAAATTGTTTTGCTGCCGGATAATTAAATATTACTTCGGGGTAAGCATTAAGCGGAACATTGATAGTTTGATCGGCAGGTTTTAGTTCCTGCACCAATGGCATGGTAAACACCTGTTGTTCCGGCACGCATTTATCGCCAACCGAAATATGAAAATTCACATTACCACTGACAGCGCCTTCAAAAACATCATATCCAAACTGAGCATAGCCATCAAACCAGTAGGGATTAGGAAGGCCGCCCCGCAATACAAAGCTTGCATATACATCCAAAGCTTTCACATCACCTTTATAAAAGAACAGATCAACAGACAATCCCATTTCTCCTGCAAAGCGTGCATTCACCTGTCCTATTCCATACCATCAGTTAAGACCGGGTGTATTAGGATTATCACCACAACCGGCCTTATAGTGGGCCAGGTCAATATCAAAGCCAACACCTGCACTGACCTGAAGATAAAAGATGAGGTAATTCAATCGCTTTTTGCAGTTCATGCTGGCGCCAAATACCAGTCCTCCTGCATCGGGATTGTAGTTCAATTTTTGATAGCCTGATAATTCGGAAACATTCACAATGGCCGGATCAGGATCAGGAATGGAAGTATTGATTTGATTGCCTGCCATGAAATAGGCATTGAAATCAAGAAGATCGGCAACGGATAAATTGATCCTTTGCTTTTCAGGATCGCCTATCTTAAGATAATAATTATTATTGCCCACATCAGCCATTAGCTCAAACCATCCATTACCCTGAACCACAGGAGTTCCAACCATAGGCTCTTTTATTTCCACATGTCCGTTGATGCTATAAACTTTATCGGCAATACCAATATGCCAGTTGATCGCTCCCTGAATGGGTGACTTTGCATCTGCTACCACTCCGCTAACCGATTTTAATAATTGCCCATAACCCGAACCGTCAATAGAACTTAGGCTGAAGCCGCCAATTGTGTTAAACGTAGTGCCTATATCAGCCCATCCGGTAAAAATAAATCCGTCATTAGTGCACACACCAACCTTTGCTTTAAAGCCAAAGCTTCCGTTCTGCGGTTCATAAGCGCCTATTTGGTATTGCGAAATATTTTTGAAATAATCTTTTGCGGAGATATTATCGTTAGCCGTTTTTTCTAAATTGTAATAAGCGCCGCCGCCAAAACCATTAATGCTGATGCCTGGTGCCACAGGGATGGGCGGAAACGTAGTTGAGGCATCAAAATACCAGTAGTTAAATGATTTCTTACCAAATTTTGCATGCGTGGAAACTTCCACTGCGTCTAATCCTGCAAAGGAAGCATCAAGTGATCCTTGTATGCCATCACCAAAAGTTGAATCATCATGAAAAAATTCAAGGCTGCCCTTTTTGATTTTCACGATTCCTGCAAGGCTGCCTTCTATTTCCACTTTGTTCAGTTCCAATCCCGATGGTAACCATATCGGACGGTCAGCTTGTATTTCAGCCTTCACTGTTAAAGTGGTTGTTGCTGTTGGCAGCAACTTGCTGTTTATATCACTTAAAAATAAACTTAGGTCAAATTGTAATCCCGGATTCTTTCCGGTAATGGTTGGTTTAATATTAGTGATGCTAACCGGGAAACCGTCTATCAGATGTTGAGGTGATGAAAATCCAATGGTAGCTTTTTCAACCCTCACATAAGGCTCCTGGGTTTGCACAACAAAGCCCTCCACTTCAATCAAATTCAGATCTATTTTGTTACCTGCAATATTTCCGTTGAAGCTTAATTTACCCGAAAGTTCAGCAGAGGCTACAATTGAAGAACTATTGTTGTTATTAGTGACCTCAATTTTTGCAGTACTGATATTTAAATGAGCCCACCAGGCGTAAAAATCAATATCATCTTTTGCTCCGGCAGAAAATTGATAGGTAAAACCTCCGCCATTACCTGCTGCCGATAAAATACAGGAATAAGCAATCTGGCTTTGCACATTATCCTTATTGGAAAAAGGAAGCACGAGTCTTCCATATAACCCGCCTGTTTTATAAGAAGAATTTAAAAGTTTAATGTTGATCTGGTCCAAAGAACAATACCATCCGCCTAAAGATCCCTCATCAATATTTAATACATTGCTTGCAGCAATAACTCCCGTTAATCCATCTTTATCCAGGATTAAATTGGTTGCGTCTATTATTAATTTATCATCCGAAATTTTTCCGTTCTTTATAAGAGAAGGAAGGGTCACATCAACACGCGGAATAAAAAAGCCCGTCCACAAGGAGTTACCGATGACAGGATTTTTATCGGTGAGATCTGCATCGCTCAATGTTGAGGGCATACCTTCGGGATTTTTTACGGTGGAATGATCATAAAACATTCCTGCATTCAAACTAAATGAAACACCATCCAATGCAGGCAACTTAAAAGGGTCCATGGTTAAAGTTGCCGTCCAATCACTCCAGCTATCAGCATCGGCATCCTGAAAAACTTTTTC
>JAICTW010000478.1 GCA_025936195.1 Flavisolibacter sp. | reverse complement strand
GCTCACTTTAGGGTCAGCAATTAATGTTTTAAGATAACTTTGTCCCACAAAAAATTGTGCATATGCTTCATTTTTTTCCCCCACTGGAAAAATAACGCCATTTTTTACTTCTTCATGTTTTGCCATTTTATGCCTCCTTTAATTTTTATCAGATAAATAATTTATTGTTTGGATTATTTCTTTCCGTAAACCGGAAACTTGCTATGTGCGCCATAATCCCCGATTTGCTGCACATTTTTTAAGAACTCCATATCTTCTCCGGAGATCGCAAAATCTACTTCTGCGTTGGTTTTCATGTGCTGTGGATTGGCGGTTTTGGGTAGTGGCAGCAAGCCAAGTTGGAGGCAGTAGCGAATAGCTAACTGCGATACAGAAACGCCATATTTTTGGGCTAAAGCTGCCACTTCCAGGTTCTTGAATAATTCTCCATGCCCAAAGGGAGAATAGGCTTCTACAAGAATGTCTTTTTCCTGGTTATATTTAATAAGCTCTATGGGTGTGTTACTTATGTGTGCCAATATCTGATTGACCATTGGCTTTACAGAGCAGGAAGCAAGGATATTATCCATATCGGCCTTTTCAAAATTTGAAAGGCCAATGGCACGCAGTTTCCCTGCTTTGCAGGCTTCTTCCAGCGCTTTCCAAGCTTGAAGGTTTCCTTCAAAGTAATTATCACTTTCAAGAAACTTTGCCCACGGCTTAGGACTGTGAATAATCATCAGGTCTATATAATCAAGACCCAATGTTCTCAGTGACTGGTCAATTGATGCAACAGCTTCGGGATAAGACTTAATTTCTGCTGCAAGTTTTGTGGTTACAAACATCTGCTCTCTGCTTATTCCACAGGTCCTGATTGCTTCCCCTACCCCTTTTTCATTACCATACGCCTGTGCCGTATCAATAAGCCGGTAGCCCATTTGCGCAGCCTCCTTCACTGCCTGCACCACATCTTTATCATTTATAAACCATGTTCCAAGACCAAGTTTAGGAATGGCGACGCCATTAGACAGCGTATAGTTTTCTTTTAAAATCATATTTTTTCTTTTTACATTATACGAAAATTATTTTCACTGTGTTCCGGATATTTCCCGAAGCGTGTCTGCCTGTGTTTTGCTGATCTGCTTCTCAATTACATCCGCTGCCTGTAATAGTTGACTTCCGGTAAGCCCGGTATTTTTTCCAATAGCCACATGAGCCTGCAGTTGCGCTGCCAGGCCTGTCATTGCTGACAATGCAGAAATGGTTGCCAATTCCCTTTGGGCATAAGTAAGAACATCGCTTTCAAAAATATCTGCAAATAAATGTTCTTTCAGGAATGCATCAATCCGCGGTGCAAACTCACCAAAGCCCGGTGCAGGTTTTGATTGAGGGGTTTTTGTGAGCGCTTCCAACACTTTCCTTCCCTGTGCGTATTTATCAACAGTATCTTTTGATTGGGTTGCTTCTTTACCTGGATTATCCGGGATGCCCTGCGCCTTTCTTTCTTCCAATACTTTCATAAAAGTGTTGATACCGTTCAGGCTTCTGGGAAATCCTGAATAGGCGTACATCTGTACTAATATTTCTTTTATTTGATTAACAGTAAGCCCTGCATCAAGTCCGGCGGCCAATTGCGTTTTCAAATTTTCCAAATCACCGGTGGCTGTCAAAGCCGATATTGACACGATGCTTTGTTGTTGAGACGTTAGCTTCCCGTTTTGCTCTGTATTATTTTGTGTGTTCATTGTGGTAATATTTATTGAAAGATATTTTGCTCATCATGCACAAAAATTGTGCTGCCTTCACTTCGTTAAATCTGGTCACGCCGGCTTACTGATTCCGAGATTTTGACGACTGTATCTTTCGGGATGGTTTATTATTCGGCCACAAATGCGGCAATGCTTTTTCGTGATATTGCTGTTCCTTTTTCAGGCTCGCCCTTTCTGGTTATTTCATAATCTACTTCATTTGCGTTCGTAAACCAATCGGGCCTTAAAATGGTATAATCAAGATTTGACCCTTCAATTATATCTGCTAATTTTCTGTAAGGTTGTAATACTGATTTTAGCGGCGTTTCATAAATGCCAATCGAACTGATGGCAATTATTCTTTTTACTCCTGTTTCCTGCATTGCTTTCACTATGTTCTTTGCCATTGCTTCCAGGTTGCCTGCAAGGTTTACATACACAATATCCTGGCCATTGATTGCATCTTTTAGCTTTGAATAATCCATCACGTCTCCTTCAACTATCGTGGCATCAGAAACGTTTGTATTACCCAACCGGTTTTTCTTACGCAGAAATAAAGTAAGATGAACTTCTTCCTGCTTGCAAAGTTCTTCAATTACATATTGAGCAAGACTGCCGCTTGCCCCTATTATGATTACATTTTTCATTGTTACCTCTTATTGAATATTACAAAAGCTGACTTGTTGGGCGAAACAGGATTTCATTAATGTCTACATCTTCCGGCTGGCTGATTGCAAAAGCAACTGCTCTTGCAAAAGAGCTTGCAGGAATCGCATACTGTTCATAAAAGTCTTTAATACCTTTTGCCACATCGGGTTCGCTGATGGTGTTTGGCAATTCAGTCGCAACAGCGCCGGGAGAAATAATGGTGGTGCGAAGGTTGTAGTCTTTTACTTCCTGTCGCAGCCCTTCAGAAATAACCCGCACCGCATGTTTGGTAGCTGAGTAAACAACACCACCCGGACGAACAACGTGGCCCGCTACAGAAGAAACATTGATTATCTGTCCTGATTTTTGTTCTTTCATATAAGGCAATGCAGCAGCGATGCCATAGAGTACACCTTTTATATTTACATCAATCATCTGGTTCCATTCATCAATCTTCAAGCGTTCCAAAGGGGAATGAGGCATTAATCCGGCATTGTTGATGATCACATCAATGCGACCATAAGTCTTTACCGCAGCGTCAACTAAATCCTTCACTTGTTCAAGCTTTGTGACATCTGTAGCTTTTGCAAGTGCCTTTCTACCATTCTTATTTACCTCATCTGCCAATGTTTGTATACGGTCTACTCTTCTTGCGCCTAATACTACAATAGCGCCTTGCTGTGATAGATGTTTTGCTGCTTCTTCGCCAAGTCCGCTGCTTGCGCCTGTAATTACAATTACTTTTCCTTCAATATTGTTTTTCATGATTTTAACTCTTGTTGTTTATGCTCTATTCTTAAATTATTTTTTCAACTCAACTCAGTAACGTTTAGCCGTTAGAAGGTTGAAGCGGACCGTAGAAATAAGAGGCTGTGGCGCCACCATCAATCAGAAAGTCTGCTCCTGTTATGAAAGCTCCGCTGTCTGATAGTAAGAGGTGTGCAACATTTGCCACTTCATCAGCAGTGCCGGGACGACCGGCTGGCGATTTGGC
>JAICTW010000186.1 GCA_025936195.1 Flavisolibacter sp. | reverse complement strand
GCAGCTCTTCCTCTTCTGAAATCTTTGTGCGGTCCGTCCACCAATTCCTGCCGCGAAGTATAGGAATGAATAACATTGATCTGCACCGATTCAATCCCGATGGAGTTTATTAAGTAAATTAAATGAACGGAACAGTTGGTCATGCAACCACCTGGAGAAATAATCGTTGTTTCTTTGGTTAATGGCTGTTGGTTATGCCCGAAGATCATGAGTGGAATATCTTCAGAACCCGTGGTGGACAAAAGCACTTTTTTGGCGCCGGCATTCAGATGTTGTGATGCCGACTGTGCCGTTGTAAATTTTCCGGTACATTCCAAAACAACATCTACATCTAATTTTTTCCACGGCAGCTTTAAAGGATCAGCCTCTCTGAAACATTCGATTTGTTTTTTATTTTCTATGATCAGTTTCTGTTGATAGGCTACCTGATAATCCATCTTTCCATATACAGAATCATATTGCAATAGGTAAGCAAGATTGTTAGGATCCATGAGATCGTTGACGGCCACTATTTCTATTCCGGGATGATCTATAAGTCTTCTGAAAAGTAATCTTCCGATCCTTCCCATTCCATTAATTGCGATTTTCATTGCTAATCAGTTCAAACAAAAAATAAAATAAGATGCAAAGGTAAATGGTAATCTGCTGTTAACCTGTTAGCATAAACACAGCGGCATAATTCAATAACTTTATAATCAATTATGAAACTGAAATTCTTATTCCTTGCTCCCTTTCTGTTGGCAGCTTTTTATGCACCGGCGCAGGAGACAACCGCGTTGGACAGTGCCCTTCACCATCTTACACAGGAGAAAGATCCGGAAAAAGCTGTATTGATGATGAACAGGATCATCAAAGAATACCAACTGAATAAAACCAAAGATGCGGAAACCTTTGATGTATTGTATGGTACAGTAGCAGTCAACTATGCCATGCATCGTAACTATCCGCAGTTTGAAAACTACATTGGCCTTATCAGCAATAAGTTCAATCAAACTTCTTTTTTGAACATCGCCGCAACGCAAATGCTGAATGAAAATGTGGATGCTGATTATGCTAACCGCATTGCAAAAAGAACATTAGCGCTTTACGATTCTTTTAAGGATGATACCTCAGCAAGGCCAAAGGATTTTTCGAAAGAGGATTGGAACCGCTTTCTGCATTTTGCAAAATATCCTTACTATGATACGTATGCACAATCCTTATTTGCATTAAAAAAATATGATGAGGCTCTGAAGTATCAACGAATGGCTTTTGAAGGCGATCCCGAAGAAGGGCTTCCCGGTTCGGTGGAACGCTATGCCAAACTGCTGGCGCTTACCGGAAAAAGAGAGGAAGCAAAACAATTGCTTTTAAAAAGAGCAAGGATGGGAAAGTTGGATAAAGGAATGATGGAACAACTGCAATCCATTTATGTTGCCGAACAAGGTACCGATCAAAACCTGGGTGTTTATTTGGACAGCCTGCAAAAAAATGTTCAGGCTTCATTGATGCAGGAATTAAAAACAAAAATGCTGAATGAAACAGCTCCGGGTTTTAGTTTAAAAGACATCAACGGAAGGCGGGTGCAACTTTCAGATTATGCCGGTAAGGTTGTGGTTTTAGATTTGTGGGCTACCTGGTGCCGCCCCTGTATTGCTTCGTTTCCGGCCATGCAGATAATGGTTCAAAAACATCCTGAAGTGGCTTTCCTGTTCATTGCTGTTGAGGAAAAAGACAAAGACCCTTTGCCCAGAGTAAAAAACTTTATCGAAAAGCGAAGCTATCCTTTTACTGTATTGATTGACGAACCAACAAAGCCTAATTCTTCAGAATATAAAATTATCTCTGCTTATAAGCCTGATGGCATTCCCACAAAATACATCATTGATCAAAATGGCGTTCTGCGATTTAAGACAAGCGGATTTGATACCGATGCCGAGTTGATCAATGAACTGGAAGCAATGATTTCGATTTTGGAAGGGTAGGCTTTCCTTCGACAAGAACTCAGTTTGTTGGTGTCGGAAACAGTATAGAGTTATACGACTTTTATAAAGATGAACAATAAAGCAAAAAGTAGATTGATAGTTTTCGGAATAATTTTTCTTTTAGCGTGGTATGTTGGAAGTCTGTTGATGAATGAAAAGCTAAAAAAAGAGCATAATATCTTCAAACAAACTGAAATTAAAGGAAGAATAGAAAGTACTGAATATGCTTTTCATGAAATAGCATTTAAATTAAAAAACAACAATAATAGGTTTGTTTTTTCTCCTAAAGTTGATAGGAAGTTAAATGGTGATAATTTATTTATTCAGTTGGCTGAACCTGGCGACAGCGTTTTCAAAAAGGTTAATGGTGATACTCTATATCTGATTAAATCAGACGGCATTTATAAGTATACTTTCAGGAGGAACTAACGTAAAGCAAAATTATTTATTTGCCGAAGAATCTCTCTCCTGCTGGAATATAACGCCTAACTTATTTTTTCCATCATCTCTTCATCAAACAATATTCGATTGCAAGCATAAAAGATTTCGAACTTCAATTTCAATCTCTTTGACTGATTAATATTGTTTTACTCTCTTACTAATTTTTCCGCTCGAAACACCGGATCTGCAGCCTGCAAAATTTTCATTTTTAACTGTGGATTGTAATGCGGATGCGATTGTAAAAACTCCCTTACAATATTTGCAGCTTCTTTGGTTTGATAAGAACCAAAACTTGCATTGAGCCAGGTGCCGGGAAAAAAAATATCATTGGTGCGTTGTATCTCTTCCAGCATTTCCAAACTTTGTTTTAAATACCTGATGGAGGTTCCAGCTCTCAGGGGGTGATGCAAATAACTAAGCGCATCGGCTACCCATGCTTCTTTCTTACGAATATTTATATCTTTCAAAGATTCAAAAAAGGCATCTCTCACTTTCACCTCTTTTGATACGGCTGGCATTAAAAATTCAAGTCTTTGTTTTCGGTCAGCATTGTTAAGCCTGCCCAGTTGCGTATCTAAAATTGTTTCATCAGGATACTCCTTGAATGCCAGGTTCAATGCCAGCGAAGTATATTCATCCTGCGATAATTTTACACCTTCAGGCGGTGTTTGTGTTTTCCAGATCTGGTAGAGTGTATCAAGAGCAGATTTGCTTAGTGCAATACTCTGATAACATCGAAACAAGATCTTCTTTTTACCTGCGGAAGAATTGTTTTGTATCAGTTGCCAAACGTTTTTCTCAATTTCTTCTGCAATAGCATTGCGTGTTTGCGTTGTGATCAGGCGCCAGTAAATATCGGATACATAACCGGCCAGTAAACTGCTGATCAATTCATCCGGCTCCTCAGCAAGAGCATCAAGACTTCGAAACAAAAGTTCCTGTGGTTTGATTACCTGTCCGCTCAACATGTTTTCATACAGGTTGATAAAAGCAGAAGCTCTCATCACCGGGTTTTGCAATTCTTCAATTGCGTTTGTGTTTCTATCAAAGGGAAACAAACCATAACCTTCTCCCGATGAATTGAACAAAATATACAACGGTGTTTTCTTTCCTTTCGCTTCTTTTACTTCTAACTTTTGCTGATTCATTTGCACAGGTAGTTCTTCAACACGGTCAGCATATACCAGTGCAATTTTAAAAAACTGCGGAAGCACATAATTGCTTGTGCGTTCTCCTTTTTGTGTAATGACCAATTGAGTGATCGTACCATTTTTTTGTTGAAGTATATAATTGATAACAGGCCTTCCCGGTGTATTTACCCAGGCTTTGTTCCATGCCTGCAAATCCACAGGAGTTCTTTTATCCAGTATGGAGATCAGCTCGGGCCAGGAAGCATTGTTGTAGCGGTATTTTTTGAGGTATTCTCTTAAGCCATCTCTAAATGCATCAGCACCCATAAGCTTTTCCAATTGCCGCATCATTACGGGTGCTTTATCGTAAATGATAGCTCCGTACAAGCTGCCCGCCTGATTGAGGTTGGGAAGATCCTGGCGTATAGGATTGGCGCCTGCGGTCCTGTCAACTGCATAGGCTCTTGGAATATGCGTAAGTAAAAATTTCAGTTGATAAGAATTGTCTGTTCCGCCTGCACCGGTGATCTTATCTGCTATAAAATTGGCAAACACTTCCTTCATCCACACATCGCTGAACCATTGCATGGTAACCAGGTCACCAAACCACATATGCGTGGTTTCATGGGCAATGACATTGCTTCTAGCATTTTGTTGGTCCTTTGTTGCGCCTGAATCTAAAAACAGAGTGGAGGCTTTGTAATCAATAGCGCCAACATGTTCCATTCCGCCATATTGAAAATCGGGAATGGCAGCGAAGTCCAGTTTTTGAAATGGAAATTTAATTTGTGTGTACGCTTCTAAAAAATCAATTGCTTTTTGATGCCAGTCGAAAACAGTATCCGTGCTTAGTGTAATTTTGGAACTGTCGGTTTCCCGAAAATAAAAATGCATGAGGTGATTGCCGGATTGTTTTTCAGCCACTGAAAATTTTCCTGCTACAAACGAAAACAGATAAGTGCTGAAAAGATCAGATTCATGAAAAACATAGTTTGCAAATTGGCCGGAGTCTGATACAGAACGCAAAGGCGCATTGCTTAATACTTGCCAGTTTTTCGGAACAGTTAGTGATAATTGGAATCTTGCTTTGATATTTGGCTGATCAAAGCAGGGGAACAGGGTTCTTGCTCTATCGGGAACGAGTAAAGTATAGAGATAATCGTTATTTCTATTAAGTGAAAGTTCACCAGCACGGAATCCGATATCAATTTTGTTTTTTCCCTCCTTTAAATATTTTGGATCAACAACAATATGTTCATCCTGAAATACAGGTTTGATGGAATTGCCATTGACAACTAATTGCAGCAAATGATCATTAGTTTCCTTAAAGTCCAACTGCAATGGATCGTTATCTTTCTGCAGATCGAATGAAAGCGATTCGGAAGCTGCAATAGCAGCAGTGCGGTTGGATGATATTTGAAAGCTAAGTTGATAATGAACGTTACTAATAATTTTATGGCGGTAATCAGCCAGCTCTTTAGAAACGCCTTTTTCAATTTTTATTGTTTGTGCGAAACTGAATTGTGATAGTGCAACAATCAGAAAAAATAAACCGGACTTACCCAAACATTTCATGAAGGGAAAATACATCATCTCCTTGTTATTCTTTTCGGTTCAATAAATCCTTAGTCTGTTATAAAAACATTTTTGCTTAATACTATGCGCAAAAACACATCAAAGCAATTTTCCAACGATTACTGAAGATGAACAAAGCTTTTATTCCTCTCTTCTTTTAAAAAGAGGCGCCACTAATTCATAGCAATGCATTTTTGCTTGCAGTGAATGAATATGTGAGGTGATCATGATCTCATTAACTGCAGTGGTTTTTAAAAAAGATTGCAATTCTTTTTTTATCGTTTCCGCACTTCCTATAAAAGCATACTGCGTCATGTGATGAAGTGCTGCTTTTTCAGCATCGTTCCATAATCCTTCCATGGAATTAACCGGCGGAGGTAAAGGTCTACGCTGATTGCGTAACATTCCCAATGCCATCTGATACAAAGAGGTGGCGAGATAATGAGCTTCTTCATCTGTATCTGCTGCAATCACATTTACACAGGCCATGCTGTAAGGTTGTACTAATTGCTGCGAAGGTTGAAACCGATCTTTATAAATCTGCAATGCTTCCATTAAATAAGTGGGAGCAAAATGCGAAGCAAATGCAAAAGGAAGTCCCATAAGTGCTGCCAGTTGTGCACTGTACGTACTGGAGCCAAGCAACCAAACGGGCACCTGTGTTCCTTCGCCGGGAACAGCATGTATTCGGGCCTGCGGATCTCTGGGGCCGAGATAAGAAATCAGTTCCGCCACATCATTTGGAAAATCGTCCACATCAGCTTTCAGGTTTCGGCGTAATGCATAAGAAGTCAGTGGATCGGTTCCGGGAGCACGGCCAAGTCCAAGATCAATACGGCCGGGATAAATGGAAGCAAGGGTTCCAAATTGTTCGGCAATGATAAGTGGTGCATGATTGGGAAGCATGACACCGCCGGAGCCTACGCGAATAGAGGAAGTGCCGGCAGCAACATAACCGATCAATACCGAAGTGGCCGATGAAGCCACACTTT
>JAICTW010000572.1 GCA_025936195.1 Flavisolibacter sp. | reverse complement strand
TTAGTCAGTGCCATTGCCCTCGTGCCTTCATCATGTTTAATTTTTTTCTTTTCATGCACACGATAAATTTCATCCATCAAAATATCATCAATGGAAAAAAGCTTAAAGTATTTGTCTGCATGAATACTGTAAAATGAAGCCGAGATGTTTAAAGTCAATTGAATTTGAAATTCGGTTTCTATATCGTACACGAAATGATCAGCAATGCGAAAGTTTTTGATCAATACAAACAAACTGTCTTTAGCTTGTGGATGGAACCGTGCAAACGTGCTAATTAATTCAGGTCAAATAGTTTTTCAAAGAATCGGGGAATACAGCATCGAATTTGTAAGTGGAAAGTCCAAAAGGAGTGACCGTATTGTAAATACATCCGATCTTGCTTTGATCGAAACGAGCATCCAAAACTTTTATACCGGCAAAAGGAATATCTAAAGACTCGCCTGCAACAGTTGTGTCGATTTTAATAATGGCTTTTCTTACGTTCTGTGCATGTGAAAAAAGGCAAATGAATAAACTCAGCAGAGTCAGTTTGGTTTTCATGTAAGAAAAGTAATAAATTAACTCATTACTTCTCTCAATACCGGCAATGTTCTTAATGTTCCAAAATCAGGAATGTGTAAGGAATAATATTCTTCCAGTGCATGCGTGATGCGTCGCCTCATTTCCTGGTTTAACGCCACGTCCTGTAATTCAGTTGGCTGCATAATCTTTAAAATGTGTGACACCGCTGCCGCTTCACGGTCCTGTAAATAATGCGAGTGTTTTGGTTGCTCTTCAACAAACCTTCCTTCTTCCAAATCCAGGTAATAAATATTATCTGTGAATTCATCGCTGATCCTGAAGCCAAAGAACACGGCCAGGTGTAAGGCAAAGAACAAAGGGAAATTGGCTGTTACCGTATCATTGGCTTCATCCAAATGATGCAACCCATCCTCCACAAAATAAAAAAGTTCGGCACTGGCTTCGGGTTGCTTCAGGCATTTACTCAGCAGCTCAATCATAAATAAGGCCACCGCATTCTTTCGAACATCCGAAAAAATATGCTGGTATAAATAAGCCCACTTGAATTCTTTTAACCGCTGTAAATTTTTAAACTCGTTTTTATATGCCACCAAATCTAAGATGGCTGTGGGTTGAAACAAATTTGCTTTCGGTGTTCCCTTCTTTGTTGCCGTTCTTACGCCATTTACCAAATAGGATTGCAATCCGAAGAGTTCAGTGAACATGGTAACCACCAAACTGGTCTCTCCATATTTTACGCTTCTTAAAACGATGCCTTTTGTTTTGTGAATCATGTGGTGAATGGTGAATAGTGAATGGTGAATAGTTTTATTCAGCCATTAACCATTCAAGGTTTATTTAGAAATGAATGCAATTTTTGCTATTATTTTCTCCTGCTTATTGTCATCTTCTGCCAATACAAGATAAATGCCAGAGGAGGCTTGTCTTCCTTTGTAATCTTTGCCGTTCCAAATGGCTTGTCCTCCAAATGAACGGGTTTGATACACCAATCGTCCATTGGTTTCTGTAATTTTTATAACGCTGTTTTCGGGCAAGCCCCTGATGGCAATATTGCCGTTGTATGCAGGCGGAACAGGATTGGGAAATACCAGCACTTCATTTTTGGTTTCTGTAGCTTCCGTTGCTGTTCCCCTGAATGAAGAAATTCCTTTTGCTGTAGCGAAAAAAACTTCTCCTGTTTTTCCGTCAATGGCAATGCTTCTTACATCGCTGCTGAGCAAAGGACTATTCTCTTCCGTAAAATGTTCCAATATTTTGTCGCCATCGGCATTCACCAGCCATGCACCATCTGAAGTAGCCATCCATTTTCTGTTGGCGCCATCAACAGCAATGCTTCTTACCTGTTGCCCTTTGAATAAATAGTTGGCAAAATTCCCTTCTTTAATAATGGGCCATATTGTTTCGCAACCGGAAGAAGTAAATACGTCTTGCGGACATTGAATGATTCCAACACCATCTGAAGTTCCCACCCAAATAAATCCGCTTTTATCTTTTGCGATGCTTATTACTTCAGTTGACGGAAGATTGCCCAGGCCTGTTCCTGTTGTAAATAGTTTCCAATGATCATCGCTTGTATTATCAATGGTATTGTTGTCATTAAAAACTATCAAACCATTACCGAGGGGAGAAGCGATCCATTTTTGCCCTGCATCATCAATTACAATTTGTGCGGCTGCGTTGGCGTTTACAGAAAAAGGAAAAGAAAACGATTTCCATGTCCCATCCTTTTTCAAAGCATGCAGTTGATAACTGGAGCCGAAATTGGAGATCCATAGATTGTTATCAGCATCAAAGGCAAGTCCGGATACACGATAACTTCCCGGATCGCCAACGGTTTCACCAATGGGAGAATTTTGTTTGAAAATATCCAACTGGTTATTCTTTTTGATGTGCAATAATCCACCACCATAAGAACCCGCCCAAACCGTTTCGTCTCGCGGATCAACAGCAACAGCTATAAAATCCATCATACTATCCAGCGCAGGGAAATTAAACTGATTGTAATTCGTCCATGTGCCATCGGATAGTTTAAAAACGCCGCTCCTGTTGTATTGATAATTCCATGAATCGTTAACGCTTCCTGCAGTTGCATATAAAATATTGTTGTAAACGATCATTGCTCCGGTGGCAACATCTTCAGGAGAATTTAATTTATACACTTCGAAATCAGGACCTGTCCATTTGGAAAGTGCTCCGTATAAATCAGCAATCCAGTAATTATTGGTTACACTAATTGCTTTTTCAGGAAAAGAAATCACTCCGGGCTGCTGGATAATTTTTTGTGCAGAACCATCGGAATTCAAAGCAACGACCTGACTTGCTCCATTAATTTTTCTTTGGCAAACCAACAATTTATTTTCAG
>JAICTW010000563.1 GCA_025936195.1 Flavisolibacter sp. | reverse complement strand
TATCTACCATGTGTTCTAACAATTTGGGTCCTGCAATGCTTCCTTCTTTTGTAATATGCCCAATCAGAAAAACCGGTGTGTTGGTTTCCTTTGCAAACTGCTGGAATTCTGCGGCGCATTCTCTGATTTGAGAAACACTTCCCGGCGAAGAATCAATGAAGGGTGATCCCAGTGTTTGTATGGAGTCAACGATAATCAACTGAGGTTTTAATTTTTTGATCTCCTGAAAAATTTCCTGCGTGGAAGTTTCAGTGAGCAGATAAAAATTTTCATTGTGCATACCAATCCGGTCTGCACGCATTTTTATTTGTTGTTCGCTTTCTTCACCGCTGATATAAAGCGTAACAATATCATCTAACTGCAAACCCATTTGCAGAAACAAAGTTGATTTACCAATTCCGGGTTCACCTGCTATCAGTACAATACTTCCCCGAACAATTCCTCCGCCTAACACTCTGTTCAATTCCTGATCACTCGTTAATATTCGAGGTGTAGCTTTTGTTCTTACTTCATGAAGAGGTTGTGTTTTTTTTACAGCAACATCACCATTGTAGGATTGCCATTCGCTGGAAGAAGATTTTTTTACATCTTTCTGAATGAGTTCTTCAACGAAGGTGTTCCACTGTCCGCATGAGGGACATTTGCCTAACCACTTTGCACTTTCATAACCACAGTTCTGACAAAAAAAAGCTGTTTTAATTTTTGACATGTACTAAAATTAAGATGAACGATGAAGAAAATTCTCTTGATGCAATTGGAAAAGGAAAGAAAATGGAGCGAGAAAATTATTCAGTAAAAAGGGCTGATCTTGCGATCAACCCTCTTACTTACTAACCCATTAAATTCTGACACTAAATTACAAATCTGCCC
Organism: Flavisolibacter sp.; assembly: GCA_025936195.1. The sequence continues at coordinate 2,058 of JAICTW010000563.1, read as the reverse complement.
CACATTACAAAATTATTTTTTGGCCTTGTGAATAACTTTTGCTCCATTTTATATAAGATCTTTTAACAAAACTAAGCTCGCAATTTATTGAAAATCAATAATTAAATAGTGAGTAAAACCAAGGTTCAACAATTTTAGGCTCTGAAAAACTGACAGCAGTGGCATTGAAAAACACATTGGTATGACAAAAAGTGATTGCAAACTTTCGGGAACAGTTTTGGATACAGATTTGAGCTAATAATTTCAAATTTTTAGGCGATGACACCTTCTATTTTCTTTGTTTCTCTTCTTTTTATCGGCATCAGTATGATCGTTTCCATGATACTGAAGAGCCGGTTTGCTGCTTATAGCAAAATCCCTCTTTCTGCCCAGCTTACAGGTAAGGAAGTGGCGGAAAAAATGCTTCGGGAAAATGGGATTTATGATGTGAAAGTGGTTTCGGTAGAGGGTTTCCTGACCGATCACTATAATCCACTGACAAAGACAATCAATTTAAGTCCGGATGTTTATAATAATTACAGCATAGCCGCAGCGGCGGTAGCCGCCCATGAAACTGGCCATGCTGTTCAGCACGCCCATGCTTATCCCTGGCTGGGGCTAAGAAGCAAATTGGTCCCTGCCGTACAGTTTAGCTCTACTCTTGTAAACTGGGTGTTGTTAATTGGTGTTTTTATGGCAGCTTCGGGCAACTCTACACTGCTTTTGGTAGGCATAGCCTTGTTTGCTATAACTGTTTTGTTTTCTTTAATTACCCTGCCAGTGGAATTTGATGCCAGTCGCAGGGCTTTGGCCTGGTTGCAGCATACCAATGTTACCAACGCCCAAGAGTATCCAAAAGCTAAAAATGCTTTGACCTGGGCTGCCATGACCTATGTAGTAGCTGCTTTGGCGGCGATTGTGACTTTGATCCAGTACATTTTAATTTATATGGGAAACAGAGACAGAAGCTGACTAAAATTAAAGCCTCCGAAATGAGGCTTTAATTTTATAATCTATAATTTAATCTCTTCACCGTTTTGATCGAAGAATCGGAATTCGGTAAGATGATAGTTGGTATCCGGCTTAAGAGTTATTTTTTCTCTGAATTTACGCCTCCATTTTGAGACTTTTGACCACATCCACCCTTTGGTAAGATAAGCATAAACAATAGGATGAACAGTTAAGGTAAGATGATGGTGTTTATGAGTGATCAGATAGTTCAGGTTCTTTTCAATCTCATCTTCCAGGATTAAGGTAGAAGCAATTTTTCCGGTTCCGCTACAGGTAGGACAAACTTCCTGGGTGTTGATATTCATTTCCGGCTTCATGCGCTGCCGGGTAATCTGCATCAAACCAAATTTTGAAATAGGAAGAACGGCATGCTTTGCCCGGTCCGGCCGCATATATTCTTCCATCTTTTCAACGAGCTTCCTTTTATTTTCAGGAAGCTTCATGTCAATGAAGTCAACTACAATGATCCCACCGATATCTCTCAAACGTAACTGCCTTGCAATTTCTTCTGCGGCTTCAAGATTGGTTTCCAAAGCATTTTGCTCCTGGTTATTGCTTACACTTTTATAACCGCTGTTTACATCAATTACATGGAGCGCTTCCGTATGTTCAATGATCAAATAAGCGCCGCTGGGCAGATTCACGGTTTTTCCAAAGGAAGCTTTTACCTGCTTGGTAACTCCAAATTGGTCAAAAATGGGAATGCCGTTCTGATGGAAAGAAACAATGTCGGCCTTTTCAGGAGCTACCCGCTGGATATAATTCTTTGATTCAGCAAAAATATTTTTATCGTTGGTGACGATCTTGTTGAAATCTTCATTCAAAAGATCTCTTAAGATGCTTGCCGTTTTTGTTTGCTCACTTAAAATTTTTGCGGGAGGAGTGGAGCCTTTCAGATTTTGTTGAATGGTCTTCCACATTTCGGTAAGTTCAGACAGGTCTTCATGCAGTTCCGCCGTGTTCTTTCCTTCTGCCGCTGTTCGAACAATTACTCCAAAATTTTTTGGTTTGATGGATTCAACGATCCGCTGCAGTCGTTTCCTTTCTTCAGAAGAATGGATTTTTCTG
>JAICTW010000146.1 GCA_025936195.1 Flavisolibacter sp. | reverse complement strand
CTGCTTGCAAAAACAAAATTTTGTCCCGGACAGGAAAAGGTTTTGATCGCCTCCAAATAATCATCATAATTTTTAGCACGGTTCAATTTGTAAAATGTCATGCCTTCATTCGAAGGATCGTGTGCTGTCCACCGCAATGCAATTGCTTTGTTTTTCGAAAGCTCTTTTGAAAAAGTACGGTCATAAACCACAGGACCGAATACCGTGTACGCAATACTGTCATAAACATCGGCGCCGCCTCTTACTTTGATCGTATCCACTCTGAATTCTGTTGGCGTCCACTGTCCGTTGTACATGTATTCTTTTCTGCTTTCGTCTTTGAATTGTATCTGGTAATAATCTCTCACATCACGTTGTGCATTGGTAACGCCCCAGGCAATGTTGTCGTTAAAACCAATGATCACACTGGGAGAACCGGGGAAGGTAACACCATATACATTTACATCAGGAGTGGTGATCTGCATTTCGTACCAAACAGAAGGAAGCGTCAATTCAAGATGAGGATCGTTGCAAAGAATGGGTGCGCCACTTTTTGTTTTTGTTCCACTTACCGCCCAGTTGTTGCTTCCATTGTTTGGATTGGGTTTTGAATACTCAATCACTTTTGCCGTGTCCTTCTTTTCAAAATACAAGGAATCGGCAGTGGCAGGAGGTACAGGTATAATGGCAGGAGGAGCAAAGGCAGTTCCTTTCGGAATGATCGGTATTAATGAATCGGGTATCTGCTTATCCAATTGCATCAGTTCTTCAAAACTTATTTTTGGCTTCGACAAAGTGTTTTGAAGATCGTTATCGTAACCAGCCAGTGTTTTGCTCATTTGTTTTAAGAACAAAGCAATCTTTAAATTGCTCCAGGGTTCCGGTTTGTAACCAAGTAATTTGTATTCGATAGGTAATGTGCTTTCGGTAAGCGAACCAATATAAGCATTGACGCCAGCCGTGTAAGCATCACAAACTTTTTTGGAAACAGGATCGGCTTCAAAAGATTTCAATGCATTCTCCGCAGCATACACCATTCCGGAACGGCGTTGCTCCCTGTCGAAGTTGATGAACTGTGGATTGTTTCCAAGATGTTCGCTGATTCTTCCGGCAGCGGCAAAGGTCTGCAACTCCATTTGCCACAAACGGTATTTTGCATGCAAATAACCTTGCACGAAATAGGCATCTTCATTGTTTTGTGCAAACACATGCGGCACTAAACGGTCATCTAAGTAAACAGATACTTTACCTTTTAAATTTTTAAAAGAAAGGTTTTCATTGCGGTTGCCATCTGTGGCTTCTGCATTTCGCCAAAAGCCCTGTTGCGGACTTAAAAATTTTCCTATCGGAGGAATGGATCCCCATTTTTTATTAAGCGCAAAGATTAACGCAAGCGTTATAACGGTGCTAATGATAAAAGGAATGATTCGCATAAGAGTTGATCTGCTAATGGTGGGGAAAGATAAAAAGAAAAGAGGAGAATTGTTAAGGCTGACGATTAAGAAAGATGAACAGAGCTATTACGTCAACTTCATCTCTCTAAATGCGTAACATAGGTATGCGTTCCTGAAATAATTTTTGCTTTGATGTGGTTTGTGCCGGTGAAGTTGATATCATCATAATACTGGCCAAGCACTTGCTGTGTGGTAAAATTTACAGCCGTGATCTGCAAACTATGATAAACCGTTTCATCATCGCCGCTATCAACATATTTTTTCTGAATGTCCCAGGTGCCTTTGAAAACGGCTCCCGAAGCATCGGTGAAGGTCAGAGTACCGTTCTTCATGAAAGAAAAACTTCCTTCTTTAAAAGGCAGGTTCGATGTACTGCCGCCAATACCAAATTTGTTTACGTCTGTTATTTGCCAGACACCGATTATGCGATCATCGTAAGATTTTAAAAAGTCTTTGCTGCAACCAGCCAATAATAAAAGGGAAAGAACAAAAACTGAAGTGTAGATTTTTTTCATAACGCTGTTTTTGTTTCTATAAAGTTCCATGGTTTCAAAACTGTAAAGCATAGTGGTAACAGTGATTAACAAAACTTTCAATCAGGCTTTCACCAAAAAGAACTGAATAAAATTCATTGGACAGTACTTACTGTTTCAAAAGTTCATCACCAAAACAATTGGGCAATAATGTCTTAATTCATTGCATTCAATGGTGCTGTGTACTTACTAAGTACATCTACTTTCATGGAGGAAGATGGAATAAAATCAAATAACATAAACAATCCGCTATTGGAATTCATAAATTTCTATTATTTTAATCCGCAAATCCCATCCCGTGAAAAAAGAAATCGCTTTCCTTCTTCTCTCCTTTTATATGCTTCATTTGCAAGCACAGCCTTCTGCAGATACTGCAGGGAAATTAGTGAGCCAGAAAGAAAATATTATAAATGCTTCTACGGTCATTAAGGTTGAAAACCTCGGACCAAACATTAATACGAATCTGCCCGAATTGCGGCCCACCATTTCTGCCGATGGCAACCTGTTGTTTTTTATTGTGGAGAATGATCCCATGAACACAAAATATAATTCCATCCGTAATTCGCAGGATATCTGGTTTTCGGTAAGAGATAGTTTTGGCAAGTGGGGATCGGCCATGCACATAGGCTATCCGCTCAATACTTATTTCTATAATGCTGTGTTCTGGATCTCGCCTGATAATAACAGATTGCTGATACGGAATGCATTTATTGATGGTGATTATGCAGGCAACGGCGTAAGCATGACCTATAAAAAAGCAAACGGCACCTGGAGCAAACCCAATGCTTTGCTTATCCGCAATTATCAGAAGTACGACAGAGGCCGCCAGAACGGAGCAACCATGGCTCATGACGGCAAGACTTTATTGTTGTATATGTCGGAAGAGAAAGGCAGTGCTAACAACGACATCTATGTTTCATTTTTGTTGGCAGATAATACATGGTCGGAGCCCAAAAGCCTTGGTAAAAAGATAAACCTTCCAAAGAATAATGAAATGACACCTTATCTGGCTGCAGATGGTGTTACACTTTATTTCAGCAGTGACCGTCCCGGTGGTTTAGGCGATAACGATATCTGGATGGCAAAACGTTTGGATGATAGCTGGCAAAAATGGAGCGATCCGGTAAACCTTGGAGCGCCTATAAACACACCGGATTGGGATGCTTTTTTTACATTGGACGCCGGTGGCGAATACGCCTACATGACCAGCAGCGATACTACAGGTTTTGGAGAAAGCGATATTGTACGAATTAAATTATTGGAAAGAGAAAAACCGGATCCTGTTGTGATTGTTGATGGAAATGTGTACAACAAAAAAACAGGTCAGCCGCTCAGTGCTTCACTTGTTTATGAAACATTGCCCGATGGCGCTGAAGCAGGAAATGGAATTTCCAATCCTGCCGATGGTGCTTTCAAAATTGTTTTGCCTTACGATAAAAATTATCTCATCAGGGCATCGGCCGATCACTTCTTTGCCATCTCTGAAAACCTGAACCTTGATTCATTGGTAAAAGCAGGCACTAAACAAATTCATAAAGACCTTTACCTTGTTCCTATTGAAGTAGGACAAGTATTCCGGTTGAACAATGTGTTCTTTGATTTTGATAAATGGGATTTAAGGTCTGAATCCTTCGTAGAGTTGGACAGAGTGGTGAAATTGCTGAAAGATAATCCTTCCATGGAAATAGAATTGAGTGCTCATACGGACAGCTTTGGCTCGGATGATTACAATTTGAAATTGAGTGACAACCGGGCAAAGTCCTGCATGGAATACATTCTTTCGAAGGGCATTGCATCCAATCGTGTTACCTCGCAAGGTTATGGAGAAACCAAACCGGTAGCACCAAATGACACTCCTGAAAACAGACAATTGAACCGCAGGGTGGAATTTAAAATACTGAAGAACTAAACTTAAGATTGATCAATTTGATTACTGCAATAACTCGATTATTGCAGTAATCCTTTTATTATGCCGGCGCCAGGTAAACAAAAGGTTTGCAGGGAATATTTCGTAAGATCCAAAAGCTCAGGATCAAAAAAAGAACAATCCATAAAACATAGGGCCTCACCGGCTGAAGTTTTATTTGATTGTTGGAAAAAACAATGCGCATGTTTTTGAAAAGAAAGACGATCAATAAAACACTGCCAGCAACAAACAAAGCATTGTTTCTTGCTGCCGGTAAAAAATGTCCGTGCAGCAATTCCGAAAAGGCTCTCTGGCTTCCACAGGCCGGGCAATAAAATCCGGTAAAGCTGTATAAAGCACATCCGGGATAAAAATGATTGGTTGATGCAGGATAAAAAAAATAGAGCAGTGATGCAATCATCACTGCTGTTAAAATCAACAAACGTTTCGAAAGACGTTTAACCATCTTAATAATTCATATTGTGGTGTGCACCCGAAAATATTGCTGTACCAATAGCAATACCCCAAATGATGGCGTAAACTATATATAAACTTCCGAGGATCACTCCGATGATGGACATGATCCATCCGGCATTTAATTGACCATAGCCTTCATATAAATTTGGATTGTCGCGGTACATTGCCCGTCCTTTTGATGCAAGCACCAGTCCGATAATGCCACAAACCAGTCCAACGAAAAGACAACTGAAAACAATGGAACAAATGCCCAGCACAAGAACTGCAGTAGCGTTCGGCAAATTTGGTTTGGGTTGAAAAGGCTGTTGCGGCTGATACTGATTCTCCATAAAAATTTAGTTTTGGTAATTAAAATTGTTTCAATTTAAGAATATTCATTCATTTCAAAAACGATTTGAATAGGAACTTAAATAGCCAAAACCATTTACCACCTTAAATTTTCAGCATTTGCCATTTACAATATCCGGGAAGTATCTGCATTTTGCAGCACCGGTTGTGAAACTTTCTTGTGTTTTGAAATAGCAGCTGGACTTCCAAACAAAAAGAAAAGCTTGTGCCGTAAGCTTTTTGCTTCTTTAACATCCCTGAACATGTCTTTATACTCATGAAAATTCAGATAAAGAGGATTTAGCTTTTCGCTGATGTTTGCAGTGATCCCATACGTTGGCCTTTCCTCCTCCGGCTGGTATGTGCCTAACAGGCGATCCCAGATAATGAAAATGACACCGAAATTTTTATCAAGATACTTTTCGTCAGAACCGTGGTGCACGCGGTGATTGGAAGGAGTTACAATCAGCCATTCAATAGGCCGGGGAAGCTTTTTAATATATTCCGTATGCTGCCAAAACTGGAACAGCACACCAATTTGATGCACAATGAAAAAAACTACCGGGTGAAAACCTGCAAAGGCAATTGGTAAGAAAAATAATATTTTGAAATGCTGCATCCAGCTTAACCTGAACGATACGGTCAGATTATAATATTCGGCGGTATGATGAACCACGTGTGTAGCCCAGAAGAAACGGTTGAAATGAGAAATCCGGTGAGCCCAGTAGCTGCAAAAATCATAAACGAGAATACAGGGAATAATCGTCCACCAATTCAGAGACATTCGCCAGGGTACCAAATTGTAAATACAAACGGCGCCAAAAATAAGTGCTACTTTAAGCATAAGGTTGATAGCAACATTGCCAAGTCCGACAAATAAAGATCCAAATGCTTCTTTGGTATGATAAGAGTGACGCTGCTCCTTCCATGAATACCAGGCTTCAAGAAGCGTAAAGAAAGCCATTACCGGAATAGCATACACGATCAGATCGGCAGAGCCCTGCTCTATATTGGTGATCTCACTGTAAGGAATCGCTTTTGCTCCGAACAAGTCCTCTCCCATAATCTAAATGGTTTATTGTGATTATTCGATTATTCTATAGCTCGTTCCAAAAGAATTATGCAAAATAAGAACCACCATTCCTTACAACTTATTAGAAAGTGATTAAAAATTGTGTTTTGAACAGTGTACTGCATGCATCTGCAGGCAGAAGCTGGTTGCCATGGCATGGTGTATGTGACAAGATGGTATCGTTAACATTAAAAAAAGGAATTATGAAAAAAATGTTATTCAGTGCGGGAATATTGATCTTAATAACAACAGTTGTAGCAGCACAAAAGGTGGGAACAGACAAAGATCTCAACGCTTCCATAAAAGATTATAAAATGTATGCATGGTCAAAAAACATAGACCAGATACCGAAGGATAAAATTTTTGTCGGCCCGAACGGTGTGCTTGTTTTCAACAATGTATCTACCCGGAGCAAGATCAAGGATGCCATTCAATACGAACTGGATGCCCGCGGCTATAAATTAAATGAAGCCAGTCCGGATTTTATTGTTACGTACCAGGTAACTGAGCAGCCTGCAGATATCACCACGTATAATGGCTATGTAACTATTAACGGTGGCCTTGATAAAGTACGTACACCCGACAACGTGCAAAAGACGCATCTGAAAGCTGGCACTGTGTTAATTGATTTTGTTGATGCTAAAACATCCAAACAGGTATGGCAGGGTTATGCTTCAGGAATTTTAAAACCGGATATGATCAATGATCAGTCAAAAGTAAGAGCAGCCGTAGCTTCTATCTTTTTAAAGTACAAGTATAAAGCAGGAGGAAAGATGAAATAGGATGTTCTAATGGTTCAGAGCAAAAGATCTTGATTCCTTCAAGGTCTTTTGTTTTAAAGGAAAAGCAAGCAGCTATGCGAAATTTCGTGTTACACGTTCCAAGCAAACCTGCTCTTCAGCAATTGAGTAATGGCGATTCAATCTTCCTCAATTATCCTTACTTTCATAAGTGTGAAGGCGGAAATGCTATGAAAATTTTTTTATGGATTGCCATTCTGCTCTGTTCTTACCT
>JAICTW010000075.1 GCA_025936195.1 Flavisolibacter sp. | reverse complement strand
TCGTATTTTTTTGGATGCGATGAAAACTTCAACAAAATCCTTTGCTCTTTCCATCCAAGCTGTTGCAGTGAAAACAAAAGGCTTCCCGAAACATCTGCTGTTACATCGCCCCAGCTCCAGCCCCATTCGGCAGAACGGCCATCCAAATATTCTATGGACAACATGTATAGCAAACTGCTTCCGCTTCCTAAAAAAACAGAAGTCTTGTCTTTTACACCGGCCCATTTCCAAAACGCTGCGGTTGCTTTGCCCGTGTTGTAGGCCGTCCACGCATGACCTACTTTATCTATTTGCAGCCATTCACCAACATCATTGAATGTGTGAAAAGAAGAACGCGGATAACCTTTGTACCATGCCTGGTTTAAAAAAATGAAAGAGCCTCCATAAGTTAATGTTGTTCCCGTTCCAATGATCCATTTGCGGGTGGAATAATCAGGAACTGAATGTTCATAGCTGGAGTCTTGCAAAGCTTTTGCAATTCCATTATCGGGCACAGTTTTTATTTGAACCGTTGAATCCTGCGCATAAGAATAAATGGTCAGCAATAAAAAAATTAAGATGAAATTTTTCCTCACCGTTCAAATGTACGTACACTTAACTTCGCAGGAATAACCAAACTATTAAACGTTTAAACAATTAAACTTCAAATATGGATGCAGCAATTCAACAGAATATAGACAAATGGCTCAAAGGAAATTTTGATGAAGAAACAAAAACACAGATCCGCGATCTGCAAACCAGCCATCCGGAAGACCTGGCTGATGCATTCTATAAAAGTCTTGAATTTGGTACGGGTGGATTGCGCGGAATTATGGGCGCAGGCACCAACCGCATGAACAAATACACAGTGGGAATGGCAACGCAGGGTTATACCAATTATCTCAAAAAAAGTTTTCCCAACGAAGAAATAAAAGTGGCCATTGCACACGACAGCCGCAACAACAGCCGCTTCTTTGCTGAAACGGCCGCACATGTTTTTGCAGCCAATGGCATTAAAGTTTTTTTGTTTGATGATCTGCGCCCCACGCCGGAACTGTCTTTCACTATTCGCTATTTAAAATGCAAGGGTGGAGTAGTGTGTACAGCTTCGCATAATCCGAAAGAGTATAATGGTTATAAAGCCTATTGGACTGACGGCGGACAACTAGTGCCTCCACATGACAAAAATGTAATTGCAGAGGTGGAAAAAATTCACGATGTCAATGATGTAAAATGGAGTGGGGGAGATGAGAACATCACCATTATTGGAAACGAAATGGATGATGCGTATTTGAAAATGGTGAAAGGGTTGAGTGTGTATCCCGAGATCATCAAAAAGCAAAACGACCTTACAATTGTTTATACGCCAATTCATGGAACAGGAATTAAATTGGTTCCTCCGGCATTGAAAGAATATGGATTTGAAAATGTTCACATCGTTCAGGAACAAGCAACGCCGAATGGAAATTTTCCGACCGTTGCTTATCCCAATCCCGAGGAAAGAGAAACCATGGGCATTGGTCTGCAAAAAGCAAAAGAATTAGATGCTGATATTTTATGTGGCACCGATCCGGATGCCGACCGCATTGGCATTGGTGTGAAGGACAGAAAAGGAAACTGGGTGTTGATGAATGGAAATCAGACCGCTGTTCTTGCTTTCAATTATATGATTGAAAGCCGTAAGGAAAAAGGAATTGCACAACCCAATGACATGGTAGTAAAAACCATTGTCACTACCAACCTCATTGATGTGATTGCAGCAAGCAATGGAGTGAAATGTTACAATGTGCTTACAGGTTTCAAATGGATTGCTGAACTGATCAAGGAAAAAGAAGGCAAGGAAAATTATGTGATCGGTGGTGAAGAAAGTTACGGCCTGATGATAGGCTCGCAGATAAGAGATAAGGATGCTGTTTCTGCTGTTTGCATTCTATGCGAAATGGCCGCGTACGAAAAAAACAAAGGAAGAAGTTTGTATGAGAAATTGCTTGACCTGTATTTGCAGTATGGCTATTACCAGGAAGATCTAATTTCTATTACCAAAAAAGGAATGAACGGACAGCAGGAGATTGCGCAAATGATGGAAGACTTCCGTTGCAATCCTCCGAAAGAACTGGCAGGAAGCAAAGTAGTGGAGTTGCTGGATTATCAAAAGCAGGTCAAAACCAATTTGCCAACCGGGAAAACAGAACCGATCATTTTGCCAAAATCAAATGTTTTGCAATTCATCACAGAGGATGGAAGCAAGATCAGTGCAAGGCCATCAGGCACGGAGCCTAAGATCAAATTTTATTTCAGTGTAAATACAAAGCTGAAATCCATAGACAAGTTTGAAGAAGCACAACAAAAAGCAAAAGAAAAAATCGAAGCGATCATAAAGGAAATGAAGCTGAAATAAGCGCTATAATTGAAACTGCTTCAAAAAGAAAAAATTAAATTTGAAAAATTGTTATTGATGGATGCAGTAAAAAAAATGCGGAATGAAGTAAAAAATATATTGACATCAGTAATAAAAAAAAGTGCTCTGGTTCGAGCACTCCTCTTTTGGCGGATGGACTTAATGATGTATAATAAATTTGGTTGCGTTCTGTGATACAAAGAAAGCATCCAATTAGCAGGTATCAAGGCAAAATCGGCGAACTACCATTTTTACTCGATGATTGTTTTAGACTTCCTGCCGGGCTTTAAAAAAGGAAAGAGTTTGGGAACACTTCTGCGATAATGTAAATAGCTCTCTCCGAATTCAGACGATAGTTTCTGTTCTTCTAATTGAATCCCGATCAAAGTATAAACGGTAATAACAATATCGGCAATAAGCAGGGATAAATAAGGCAGCAATAAAAACAATCCCCAGATGAAAGCAAAGGTACCAAGATATAAGGGGTGACGAACATATTTATGAATTCCCGTGATCTGAAGTTCATTCGTATAATCTTCGATGATCAGACTGCGCAGTCCGCTAAGACTCATAAAATATTTCTGAATGCAAATGATCATCAGTACCAATCCCGCGAAGCAAAGAATACAGCCGGTAATTAAAATGAAACCATTCAATGTGAATAACTGCACTGTTGCAATAGTAATTTGATAATAGATCAAGGCAGCTAAAAAAATAAAAGAAAAAATGGTGTACCATAAGCGATACCATTTGTAATTCTTCATCTGCTGTTGCATTTTCTTCTTTACACGCTGGCTTGCCAGCACACTATGCAATACACAGTAAACAATCCAAAGCGTGGCAAGAATTATGTGGTTAACAACCATAGAATAAAACTACTGAATGGAAAGAGTTTGCATCAAATTATATTTGCCGCATGAGACCGACTGAAGATACATACCGCCACAAAGGGATGAGAAAAAAATTGGTGGATATCATCAAAAGCAAAGGCATTACTGATGAAAAAGTGGTGCACGCCATTGAGCGCATTCCGCGTCATTTTTTTCTGGACTCAGCTTTTGATGAAGTGGCTTATGAAGACAAGGCTTTTCCCATCGCGGAGAAGCAAACTATTTCGCAACCCTATACGGTTGCTTACCAAACGCAATTGCTGGAAATAAAATCGTTTGACAAAGTGCTGGAGATCGGCACCGGCAGCGCTTACCAGGCATGCGTACTGGCCGACATGGGTGCGCAGGTTTATACCATTGAGCGACAGAAAAAATTGTTCGACAGCAATAAAAATTTTGCCTTCATAAAAAAATATCCCAACATCAAATTTTTTTATGGAGATGGTTATGAAGGCCTGCCAACGTTTGCTCCTTTTGATAAAGTGCTGATCACGGCGGCAGCTCCCGATATTCCGCAAAAATTAATAGCGCAAATGAAAACCGGTGGAATGATGGTGATACCTGTGGGCAGTGGAGATGTGCAGGTGATGAAACGTTTGATTAAACAACCGGATGGTTCTTTAAAAGAAGAAGTATATGACCGCTTCAGCTTCGTGCCGATGCTGACTGGGAAGAAGGAGTGATGTCAACCACTAAAAAATCCGGTGGAATTTTAGATTCGCGAATAAGATCGGCATATTTTTCTTTCAACATCCGCTTGAACTTGCCCAGATAGCCAGGCTGCGAAATGCGTTCTTCATTCAACGGCACTGATTCAATCAGATCATTGCCGATATACATCATCAGTTGCATAGGATAGAATTTAGCTTCATAGGTAAAGTATTGAATTCAAAGAAACAAACAGGATTGATTTTGTACAAGAGAAAAAATCCGCAATTATGCGTTTCGTATTTTTCCTGTTGCGGAAAGCCTTTTGCTAATAACCATAATGGTGGTACTGTTATTAATTCATTTTTGCTACACTATTGATCTCGATCCAATAGCCATCTGGGTCCTGGATGTACACCTGCTTAATGCCATCAGCCCTTGTGTTTACTTTGCCATTATTGCCAGGCCAGTCCGAATATGGGATTTTAGAGGCGATAAGAAACTGAATGAAGTCCTCAAAGTGGGAAGTTGTCAAGGCCAGATGAACAGCTTTGTTTATTTCTACATTCTCTTTCATGCCTGAAATAAGATGCAGCTCTTTTCCATCACCTAAAGAAAACCACCGGATGCCTGCCTGTTGGGTGCGATTGGTGATCTCTTCAAGCCCTAAAATGTTTTTGTAAAAATCTGCTGATTTTTGAAGGTCTTTTACCGAAAGAGACTGGTGATTGAAAGAAAATGAATAGCTGGTTTTTTGTTGCGCTGCTGCTGTAATGAAAAACAGCAATAAAAACAGAAGGCTTTTTATTTTTCTCATGTTGCTTCTTTTAAGGAAATTACTGATTTTCGGTTTCATTTGAGCTATAACTTGCAAACAACCTCGTTCGAAAGGCAACTTGCTAAGAATGGCAATGCTTAAACCCAATCAGAAACAATACGGAGCTTGAAAAGTAGATGCACTTAGTAAATACACTTAGTGAATTTCAAGGGATACCCATGAGTTTCAAAAATCCATGATTGGCTTGCTATAATATAGAAATATAAATTTCAATCTTGTTGCAAACTCTTTTCTGTTTGCTAAGAAACTCCGTTTCTATAGAGACACTAAATTGTTTTACCTATCCTTACCGAACGAATCCGATTAACCCTAAGCTTGTATGCGGACTCTGACTGAAAACTTCAATATCCTTGTAGTGGAAGACAATCCTTCCGACCAGTTTCTGCTGGAGGAAATGCTGTCTTCTTCAAGGCTCAGGATCAGGGCTATTTTCTTCGCTTCTACCATTGCCCATGCAAAAGAAATCCTGTCTGAACAAGCCATTCATTTTGTACTGCTTGATCTTTCCCTTCCCGATAGTTTTGGAATTGACACACTGAAGGCGATCAGAGAGCTTACTCACCGTATTCCCGTTATTATCCTAACCGGTTTATCCGATTCGGAAGTGGCGCTGGAAGCGCTGAAGCAAAATGCACAGGATTACCTGGTAAAGGGAGAATTCAATACCAACCTTCTTACCAAATCTATTGAGTACAGCATTGAAAGAAAAAAAGTGGAAGACAATATCGTTGCTTCCGAAGAAAAGTACAGGCAAATGTTTTATCTGAATCCTTTTCCTATGTGGATCAATGATGAAAACAGCTTGCAGATACTGGAAGTGAATGATGCAGCTATTCAGAAATATGGCTACGACCGCGATGAATTCTTAACGCTTACGCTGAACGATCTGCAAATCTCAAAAGCCGATGCAGGCATTATATCCACAGAGGCCACAAAGGAAAGTTTGTGGAATCACCGCAAGAAGAATGGTGATATGATGATTGTTGAATTCACCTACTATTCCATCAACTATTTTGGACGAACAGCCATGCAGGCGCAGATGAACGATATCACGGAAAACATCCGGCTGGAAAATGAATTATCCTTTCAGAAAAAGCAAATGATAGAAGCCGTGCTTCATGCACAGGAACAGGAACGGAAAATCATTGGTCGTGAACTTCATGACAACATCAATCAAATTCTAACCGCAGTAAAATTAAATCTTTCATTGGCGCTTGAATACAAAGACAATCTTGCACTGATCACCAAATGCCACAAAAATGTAGAAACGGTAATGGAAGAGATCAGGAAATTGTCCAAAGAACTTATTCTTCCTGGAAATTTAAGAGAGTTAGGATTGATATCTTCTATTCAGGACCTGATGAAACAAACCTTGCATTTAACAGGAATCAAATGGAATCTGCTGGCCGATGAAGTGGAAGACCATTCCCTTTCCGAAGAACAAAAACTGACGGTTTACCGGATTGTTCAGGAACAGTTGAATAATATATTGAAGCATGCAAAAGCCACAGAAATTATCATTCATCTTACCGTGAAGCATTCTAAATTGAACCTGAAGATTGTTGATGACGGAAAAGGGTTTGACACTACGGAAAAAAGAAAAGGAGTTGGGCTTACCAATATCATCAACAGGGCAGAATTGTTCGATGGCAAAGTAGTGATTGATTCCATGCCCGGAAAAGGATGCAGCCTGGAAGTGCAGTTGAATTCAAAGTTGTCCTTACACTCAAAAACCACAATCAGTAAATCTGTTTTGACACATTAAACGCCTTAAATGAACTTAACTGGAATAAAACAATATCTTATGGAACGCAAACTAAATTGTGTATTGGTTATTGATGATGATGAACCAACCAATTTTCTCAACCAGATGATAGTTGAAAATTCGGGCTGCGCCGAAAATGTAAAGGCCGTGCAAAGCGGGCAGGAAGCACTCGAGTATTTAACGGAGAAAGAGAAGGACAAATTTCCGCGACCCGACCTGATCTTTCTCGACATCAATATGCCGGCAATGAGCGGATGGGAGTTCCTGGAAAAATATAAAAATCTGCATAAGGAACAACAGGGAAAAATTATGGTAGTGATGCTGACCACTTCCTTATTTCCCGAGGACCGCGTAAAAGCCAATGAAATGCCCGAGGTTTCCGGTTTTGAAAACAAGCCGCTGACCAAAGAAAAATTAGACAGGATATTACAGAAATATTTTGAAAACGCTGTGATTGATTAGTTCTGCATATTCGATGATCTCTATTCCATGAAAACGTTTCAGAAAAATAAGTTTAGACATTTTCTTTTTAGCTCTTTTTTTATTGCGCTTTTTTTTGCTGCATCTGCGCAATCCAATTTTAAGTTTACACACCTGACTAATTTGGATGGCTTATCGCAAAGCACCGTTCAGGCCATTGTAGAAGACCGCTATGGTTTTATGTGGTTTGGCACGCAGGACGGTTTGAACCGGTATGATGGATACACCTTTAAAGTGTACCGCCACAAACCAAAGGACACCACAAGCCTGCGAAAGAGCCATATCATTTCTCTTTATGAAGATCATCAGGGCAATTTGTGGGTGGGCACTTCCAATGGTGCTTTAAGCATGTACGACAGAAAGCATGATGCATTTATTCATTACAGGGAAATGGTGAACGACAAACCCGGGCTAAGCCAGAAATCCGTTACCGCCATTTACGAAGACAAGCAAAATAATTTTTGGATCGGCACTTACTGGAAGCTGAATTTATTAGATCGGAAAACAGGAAAGATCACTCAGTTTGGAAATGATCCTGCCGATCCGAACAGCCTCAGTAATGACGGCATTACCTGCATTTTTGAAGACAGCAAAAACCATCTTTGGATTGGCACCAATAATGGCTTGAATTTAATGGACCGGAAAACAAAAAAATTCAAACGGTTCTTTCAAACTCCCGATCCCAACAGCTTAAGTGATAATTTCATTTCGGTAATTTATGAAGACAAACAAGGAAGGCTTTGGATCGGCACCGGCAATGGCTTGAATTTAATGGACCCTGTAACAGGCAGGTGCACACGATTTCAAACAGATCCGAAGAATCCGAATAGCATCGGTAATAATCAGATTGCGGGAATACAGGACGCAGAAAACGGAAAATTGTGGATTGGGACAAAAGTGTATTTAGATCTTTTTGATCCCGCTGCAAATACTTTCACGCATTTTAACAGCAACCCAAACATTGCTACAACACTCAGTAAAAATGGAAATGTAACGTCCATGCTCAGGGACAAAAACGGAATACTTTGGGTGGGCACTTACCAGGGCGGAATTAATAAATACGATAAGCACCTTACTTTTTTTGATACCTACAGAAACAATCCAGACGACTGGGCAAGCTTAAGCTTTAATATTGTCACTTCTCTTGCAGAAAGTTCAGATGGAAATATTTGGATTGGTACAGGAGGAGGCGCTTTAAATTTATGGCAACGGTCAACGAATACATTCCTACGTTTTAATCCTGATCCGGCCAATAAAAATTCTTTGGCATCATGGGGCGTTGTAAGTTTATGCCAGAGTAAAAAGAATGATTACCTGTGGATAGGTACTTACGGGAACTGCATTGACAGATACGATCCCAAAACAAAAACATTCAGGCATTTTACCAAAGGAGACAGGCCGGACCAATTGAATAACGATGCGGTTTATTCCCTGTTCGAAGACAGTA
>JAICTW010000094.1 GCA_025936195.1 Flavisolibacter sp. | reverse complement strand
GATGAGAATTTTTTTATGCGCTTGTGTAGCCAAACGTTCCGCCAAAACACTGCCGGCAAATCCGGCGCCTACAATCAGATAATCAAACATAGATCTTCTCTTTTAGTTTTGCTTTTTCGATGTGTAACAGATAGACATCTTCAATATGACGGACCATTTGGCCCCAGGTTCTGTCCCATGAATTGTACAATAAAAACTCATCTACTTTTTTCAGCCATGATGTTTTTCTTTTCTTACTCAATTCCTTTTCTGCAGCTTTAATAAATTCGTCGGCGTTGCTTGCAATGTGCACCAATTTGTTATCGTGGTAAGGGCGAACAACATCACGTATGGGAGTAGAGATCACAGGTTTACCTGCCGCAAGATATTCCGGTGTTTTCGTTGGAGAAATGAACCTTGTAGATTCATTCATGGCAAATGGAACGAGTGCCATATCCCAGCCTGCAATGTAATTCGGTAGCTCATCGTATTTCTTTCCGCCTAAGTAATGAATGTTCTCATATTTTGGAAGAATGGCCGGATCAATTTTCACTATAGGGCCAAGCAACACAAAATGCCAGTCTGGTTTTGCTTTTGCCACTACGTCAATTAACTCCACGTCGAAGCGTTCATCAATCACTCCAAAAAATCCGAAGCGTG
The DNA here is from genome assembly GCA_025936195.1 of Flavisolibacter sp. The sequence continues at coordinate 7,268 of JAICTW010000094.1, read as the reverse complement.
GATGCGGAATATTTTTTTGATCGGGAGGATCACTCTTTTCTTTCCGGGCCGAACCAAAATGATGTTTATCAATACTGCTTGGAAAGGAATGAATATTCTGGTGCTGATCTTTCTTGAATTCATAAATGCTTTGTCCGCCGGTGAAAACCACATCTGCTTTTTTGAATAGTTCTTTTTCAAGAATAGTTAGTTGTGGCGGTGCATATTTGAATGCTGACAATTCATCCATGCAATCATATACCACCAGTTCCGGTGTGAGATGATTGGTGAAGGGAAGCGCCATCGGCGTATAATACCAACTGATATATTTTTCAATATTCATGTTGGTAAATAAGGTAGTTAAGAATTTTCGCTGACGCTTGAGAACTTCTTCTTCTGAAAGACCGTTTTTTATATGTGGTGTTATTACAAACAAATTCTCATTATAATTTTCGATCTGCAGTTTGTCCTCGCCTTCATAGAAAATGGGTTCTTCTATAAAGAAAACCCGTTGATGTTTTGAAAACCTGCTGAGTAAATGATTGGGCCGTTGAAAAACGAATCCCCACCTTAAATGACAAAAGCAAACCAGATCAATGCCTTGCAAAAAGGCACACGATACTTCTTCTATATTCTTTATCATGCGTTTATAATTGCTATTTACATGCCAGCATCTTTATGGTTTGAAATTTATAATGGCATGAGTATGTTTTGATTAACTGTAGAAATTCGTCCTCATCCTTTTGGCTGTTGAAGTGCTGTACCTTATTATTGACGGAGTATTGTTGCAGCCCAATGTCATTGAATAGCTTCTATTATTTTAGCTTGCTTTTAAAAGATTTTTTCCTGTTGCAGAATTAGTAGTTGGTTCGCATTGGTTTTCTCTTTTCATTTTTATTGTGATGAAAGCAGTGGAAAGGGTTACCTCTGAAAATGGATATTAGTAAATACCTGCAGATGGTTAAAAGCTCCTGTGAAAAGGCAGAAGGAAGCATTGAGCAAAAGATAAAAGGCAACTACCAAAGGGTGAAATCAGTACGGTACTGGTCAATATGTTTCTGCAGTTTGTATTTGATAAATTGATGCAAAAGAAACATTACTCCATTCCTTTTGAATGCTAGGCCGGTGATGTGATTGGCTGTGGCAGTACTGGCAGATTCTGTGATTGGTTTAATATCCACAAGAGAAGGATGATAGATGTTTTCTCTTGTGCACATCACATTATGTCAATCCAACAAATTAGCCAACTGCAACAACTCTTCTTTTTTGTAGGTATCTTTTTCATTGTCGAAACATTTGGAGGTTTCTTCAAGTAAGTATTGAATGACCTTTTTATTGGAAAGCGGCTTGAAATAAGAAGAGACCGGAGGCACCGAAATTCTTTTGAAGTAGCTGTCTATATCTTTGTGCGTAAACACCATTCCATTGGAAGGATCAATGAAGAATTCAATCTTTTCACGATAGTCTTCGGTGGACTCGTTGCTGTAACCGGGCTTGAAATAGGCCAGCACAAATTGCCTGGGAACACCAATGGCTTTTACCGGAATGTCCAGAAGGTCGCAAATAATCAGGTACAAAATTCCATTGCTCAATTGATTTCCTCTTTTGGTTTCAACGAGTTTATGAATTAAAAATTCATTGACATCTGTATAGGCAACTTCATTTCCTTTTAAGTTGTAATAGCTGTACAGAATGCCCGTGACAATGCGTATTTGTTCAAGCGGAGTAAGATATTGATTCAATTCGAGCCAGATGTTGCGGCGGATCTTTTCCACTTCCAGAAGTGTTCCGCTTGTGGTTAATTCGGGATACTGGAATTTGGAAACAAGAAGGGCGCCTACCAAAAGATCATGATGTCCTGCAAGGCTCCATTGGTTCAAGTCTTCAGAAAGATCTTTGTAATGAAGACGGTGAATGATTATTTCAATCCTTTCCTGTATTTGTTCATCGGGAGTTGTTTCCCAAAGTTGTTCCAGGTTTGGAATGATGGTTTTTCCGAAATCAACGATCTTATTGGTTACCGCACCGAACACTTCTTCGTCAGGATCGTCAATCAGTTTGAATAATGCGGATATTTCTTTGGTTTGTTCCATACAATTAGACATTAGTTATTGGCCATTAGTAATTTGATATTGGTTATTGTTTGCAGGTTTTGTATTTGATTGCTGCATTTCCATTTTACCAATTGTTCTTATGTAAGCGTTTAATTTTTTTGAAGATATCTCCAACTTAGTAAAAGCTTGATTGAATCTGCTGCTCTTGTGAATTGCTTGTCTAATGTATCTCTTTCAAAATAGTTCCATTCATTAACTATATACCAAACATCTTCTCCAACTTCATTGGCCAGTTTATAAATTTCCAAATCATCCAGTAATATCATAAATAGTTTTTACGAATGACCAAGGACCAATGACCACTTACTTTTTCTTTTTGGCAGCCGCTTTTTTCTTCGGCGCAGCTCTTTTTGTTGCAGCTTTCTTAGCCGCTACTTTTTTCGTGAATGCTCCAGGCACCTGTCCCTCAATCATCTTTTTTACATTGTCAACAGAAATCGCTGACAGTTCTTCTGCCGTATATTTTTCTCCATCTTCTTTTCTTCCCAACTTCAGCATCTTTTTTCCAAATCTGATATAAGGTCCCCAGCGGCCATTTTCAATGGAGATTTTTTCCGAAGGCCATTGCTGAATGTAACGATTGGCCTCCTTTTCTAATTTCTTTGAAATTAATTCATCAATATCGCTTTGCGAAAGATGATCGAAGTTGTAGGCTCTCGGAACATTGATGTACAGATCGCCCCATTTCAAAAAAGGACCAAACCTTCCCTTACCTTTTGTTACCGCTTGCCCCTGGTATTGTGCAATGGGTGCATCCACTTTTTTCTTTTCTTCTATCAATTCAATAGCTCTGTCCAAATCCAACTCCAGAGGTTCTTCGCCTTTTGGTACGGAAATAAATTGCTCACCAAATTTCACGTAAGGGCCAAACCTTCCTATGTTAACGGAAACTTCCTGTCCTTCGTATTCGCCCAATGTTAGTGGTAATCTAAAAAGATCAAGTGCTTCATCAAGAGAGATTGTTTCTATACTTTGGTTTCGCTTCAATCTTGCAAAGCGTGGTTTTTCTTCTTCGTCTACACTGCCTATTTGCACCATCGGGCCATAACGTCCCATTCTTGCCACTACAGGTTTGCCCGACTGCGGATCAACGCCTAATTCTCTTTCACCTTTGATGCGTTCTGCCGTTTCAATCGTATTATCTACATCTTTTTTAAATGGACTGTAAAATTCATCCAGCATTTTGTTCCACCGCATTTTACCTCTTGCCACCTCATCAAATTCTTCTTCAATTCTTGCCGTGAAGCCATAGTCCATGATATCATCGAAATACTGCTTCAAAAAATCGGTAACAACCAGTCCCAGGTCGGTAGTAAATAGTTTTGATTTTTCTGAGCCTGTATTTTCTGTTTCTGTTTTCTTTGAAATCTTATCGTTGCTCAAAACAAAAACGCTGTAATTCCTTTGCACACCTTCTTTATCTCTTTTTTCCACATAACCTCTTTTTAAAATAGTGGAGATAGTAGGGGCGTAAGTGGATGGCCGTCCAATTCCAAGTTCTTCCAATTTTTTCACTAAGGAAGCTTCGGTATATCTTGGCAATGGACGGGTAAAGCGTTCAATGGCTTGCATTTCTTTGAACGAAAGTTTTTGCCCGATCTTCAATGGTGGCAACATGCCTTCCTGATGTTCTTCGCCATCAGTATCTTCATCATCCACATCTTCACGATATACTTTTATAAAACCATCGAATTTCAGGACTTCACCTTCCGCAGTTAATTCAGCATTATTGGTAGATACATTAATCTTTGCAATAGTCCTTTCCAGTTCTGCATCGGCCATTTGCGAAGCCATTGTTCTTTTCCAGATCAATTCATACAATCTTCTGGTGTCTGCATCGCCAATGGTTGTTTTAGCCATGTATGTTGGGCGGATCGCTTCGTGTGCTTCCTGTGCCGATTCATTTTTATTTTTAAAACGCCTTGCCTGATAATATTTTCCACCATAATTCTCAGTAACGTTTTTTTGAATGTCCTCCATCGCTGTTTCGCTTAGCGCAACGCTATCGGTACGCATGTAGGAAATATGTCCGTTCTCATAAAGCTTTTGCGCTAATAACATGGTACGTGCAACACCATAACCTAATTTCCTGCTCGCTTCCTGTTGCAATGTTGATGTAGTGAACGGCGCGGATGGGGAACGTTTGGTGGGTTTAACCTGAATATCTTTTATAGTGTAGTTAGCACCAATGCATTCTTTCAAAAACTGCTCAGCGGAATCAGCGTTCTTAAATTTTGACCCTTCTGCTTTGAAAGCAATTGGCCTTCCCGAATTATCTTCCGATGTAAAAGAAGCTTCAATTTTAAAACTGCTTTGCGCAGTGAAGGCATTGATCTCTCGTTCGCGTTCAGCAATCAATCGCACTGCTACACTTTGTACACGGCCGGCGCTTAAATTATTTTTCATGCTGATCTTGCGCCAAAGCACAGGACTTAGTTCAAAACCAACTATTCTATCTAAAATTCTTCGTGCCTGCTGCGCATTCACCAGGTTCATATCCACTGTTCTCGGTTGCTTCACGGCACGTTGAATGGCAGGCTTGGTGATCTCATGGAAGACAATTCTCTTCGTTGTGTTTGGATCCAATCCCAGCACTTCACATAAATGCCAGCTTATGGCTTCACCTTCGCGGTCCTCATCCGTTGCCAGCCATACTTCATTGCTTTTTTTGGCAAGCTGCTTCAGATCATTCACTACTTTTTTCTTTTCATCGGGAACAATGTAACGTGGCTTGAAATTATTTTTCACATCAATTCCCATATCATCTTTTTCAAGGTCGCGGATGTGGCCAAAACAGCTTTTGACCTCGAAATCAGGGCCTAAAATCTTTTCAATGGTTTTTGCCTTCGCAGGCGACTCAACGATCAACAAATTCTTGGGCATAATTTAAACTCTCATCTGTTTTTCTACAGAAATTTTGGTCTTGTGAACATGCAAGTATAAGGCAAGATGATGATTTATTCTATAAGAACGCTTTTTTTTAGCGAAAGGTTGTACACGTTATTTCAGTTGCGAAGCAATGATATCTGCAATTTTTTCGGCCCATTTTGCATACTCTTTCTCTGATGGATGAAGACCATCCTGCGCAATGAGTGTAAGATCATCTTTGGCATTTTTTGATTCCGCAGTAATGTTAACATACTGCACTTTATATTGAATGGACAAAGCTTTACTGATACCATTGAATATTTCAATTTCTTTTGAAATGGACTCGGTATTCATGGACCGTGCATACGGCGTAGCGCTGTAATCGGGAATAGAAATCACAATAATGTGTTCCTTCTTTTCATTGGTCAGTTCAATAAGTTTTTTTAAGAGTTGCTCCAACTGCTCCTTATATTCAATCGCATCCCTGCCGCGATACTGGTTGTTAACGCCAATAAGCAGTGTAACGAAATCGTATTTGGAAAGGAGAGTGGTTTCAGTAATGGCATCCTGCAGTTCATCGGTCGTCCAGCCTGTTTGGGCAATGATTTCCGGAGCATAAAAATTATATTTTTTATTGCGCAGCAATTGCACCAACTGGTAAGGAAAATTTTTATTCAGCGGAACGGCCTCGCCAATGGTGTAGGAATCTCCCAAGGCTAAATAACTATACGTATGCATGTTTGTTTCACAATTTGGTAAACGATAACGCAACTGATAACCGGCGATCAAAAAACCATACTAAATAACTATTCAGGTAAAACAGTTTGTTCAATTCAGTAACCCACTATCTAATTATCTCATTGCCTTTCACAAAAACTCCATAATCTTTTTAAAACTTCCTTCATCGCGATAAATTCTCCTGTGCCCCAATCCTTCGGAAATTACAAACTGAAAATTCGGATAATTTTTATTCATGATTGTCTTTATATCGGACAGTGGCGTCATATTGTCGTCTTTGTCCTGCAGGAATAATACCCTTCCTTTTATTCCCTGCGCAGCTCTTGAAACTGAAAACCATTCTGCTGACTTGCCGCTTTGTTCTTCAATGATCCTGTCGAATTCTTTACGAACTGCATCATCTAATTTAAGAACTCTGAAAAAATTGTCAATGGCTGTTTTTGTTTCAGCAGCGGGAGCGATCAAAACAATTTTTGTGGATTCGGAATGAGGAAGTTCTTCCAGTACAAGGCTCAGTGTAAGTCCGCCAAAGGAATGGGTAATAAAAGCATCAATAGGACCATAGTGCTTCCAAATATAATGAACCAGATCTTTATACATGATGACTGTGATCTTTTTGCCGGAGCTTCTTCCATGGGCAGGCGCATCAAAGGCCAAAACTTGATATCCTTTTTTTATCAGCGCATCAATATAAATTTCAAAATTTACTACGCTGGATTCAAAGCCATGAAGGATCAGTGCTTTCTTTTGCGACGGATGATTCCAACGAAATCCTCTTACTATATTTCCTTCAAAAAGAAATTCAATTTTTTCAGATCGCTCAAAAAGCGGCGTTAGTTCTTTCTTTGTCCGGGATTGCGGTGTGCAAAACAATTCAAATGCTTTCTCCGCTACTTTTCTTTTGGAGAGCAAAGAAAGAAGTTTAAATTTTGTCCTTACATATTGTAAAACCAATCGTTGTGCTAAACGCATAGAGAAGTTTAAGGTTTAAAGTTATGTGCTATCAAATTGCCAGTGTCAATTTTCAGCTATTAAACTTTCCGGTTTGTTCAATCATTAAATACCATCAATGGAAATTGTTATTATAGGAACAGGAAATACAGCAACAGTTTTAGGGCGTAAACTAAAAGCAGCAGGGCATACAATTGTGCAGGTGTTTGGAAGAGACACATCGGCTGCAAGCAAACTGGCTTATGAATTAGGAACAGAATCTACTAACTATTGGAATGTAGTTTACCGTGATGCTGATTTATATATCCTGGCTGTTTCGGACATTGCTGTGGAAGAAGTTTTGCAGGAGTTACGCCTGCCCAATAAGACGATCGTACACACGGCAGCATCTGTTTCAAAAAACATTCTGAAAAATGCAGCACAGCATTTCGGCGTTTTTTATCCTTTGCAAAGTTTAAAAAAAGAAATCAGTCTTTTTATGGCAACTATGCTTGTGTGTGGTAATATGATTGGGTCCGGTGTATTTATGTTACCATCAACATTAGCACAAGTTTCAGGACCAGGAGCGACTATTATTGCTTGGATTTTAACAACTATAGGATCAGTATTAATTGCGAT
>JAICTW010000693.1 GCA_025936195.1 Flavisolibacter sp. | reverse complement strand
GATTGTCATATCCAATGGTTGAGTCCGCTGGTAGCGTTCCGACCCGCTACTGCAATTCAATCTAAAGTGATATAAAAAGATTTCTGTGATGCTATATATCCTGTCGGCCGCACCACCGTTATGATTCCCTGGCCATTATATTTATCATCTACTTCCACATACACTTTTTGACCAGGCTTCACCTCGGGAATGTCATAGGCTTTTGTTCCGGCATAGTTATCCGTTTTATCCGACAAATACAATTTATATCCTTTCACGATATGCTGAGGCAAGCCCATGCTTCCCAACACTTCCACCCGCGCCTTTCCCTTCTTCGATTGCTGTAAAGATGGCAATTCTACCGGAGAAGATAACTCACGCAACACTTTCATCGATGGCTTTGAATTGCCATACATATCATAAACCCCATGAATCCTTCTTCTGTATTTATTATCTTCATGTGTGCCGGGATAATGAGTGCGGTAATCCGTAAGGTCGAAATAAATGGCGCCCTGGATATATGGTTTGCTTTCATACAAGCTCATATGATAAATCAAATCCTGCAACCTTCTTTCATCCCCTCCCCTAAAATTGGGTTCGCATAAGCCGAACTCGGAAATGAAAAAAGGCTTGTCCGGATAACTTTGATGAACGCTATCCAAATAAAAACCAATTTGTCCGACCGGAATATCCCACCAGCTTCCACCATATTCATTCATCATCAGGTAATCTCCATCGTTTGCAGCATCGGGTGTAAATTTTGGATTGTTATAAAAGCTTCTGGTGAGTGTATTGCTTACATAGGCTACATGACGCGATGGATCTAAGGTTCTGGCTTTTGCAATTAGATCAGCAATCATTTTTTTCATATCGGCATCGCGGCCTCTTAATTCATTGCCTACACCCCACGAGAAAATGGAAGGATGATTGTACATATTGCGAATCATTGTTTCCAATTGCCTCATCGCAATGCTGCGAACAGTATCATTGGCGGGTGTTTCAGGGCCCCATAACGGCACTTCCTGTTGCACAATAATTCCATTACGGTCGCAAAAATTATAAAATATATCGCTTTGCTGAAAATGCTCTCTTGTAAAGATGGCGTTCACCTCTTTCATCAGTTTTCCCATACGAATGATCTCCGTATCAGGCTCTGCAAAACCAAAGTTTGGATTGGATCCGGCTGTCCATTCCACGCCCATTAATTTAACCGGTTCTCCATTCAGATATGTTTTTCCATTTTCAAATTTAATTTCCCTGAATCCAATGTCCGTGCTTATTTTATCTACAGATTTTTTGCCGTCCATAACGGTAACGGTTACACGATATAAATTCGGGAAATCAAAATGCCACGGATGCACTTTTGGAAATGAAAAGTCCACCTGGGCTTCATTATTTTTCCACTTGGGTTTTTCTGTGGCAGAAAGAATAGTTTGATGCGTAGGTTGATTCTCTTCTGTAACGGTAATTTTGAAACGGATATTTTTATTCAAGGGCTGATCATATCCGAGTCTCACTTGCAATTTGCCCGAACTATCCGCAACATCGAATGTGGGTTCGGCATGAATATAATTTGCCGAAGGTTTTCCGGATACAATCAAAGAAACCGGACGAATAATTCCACCATCATTCGGCCAGTCGAACGAGCTTCCGAAAGGCACTTTGTTTCTTCCATAATCATTGTTCACAGCCACTTCCAGAACATTTTCTTTGCCATACTTTACTTTTCGATTCAGATTGATGTAAAATTTGTCAAAGCCATCGCCGATATTTTCTCCTGCTTTTTTTCCATTGACATAAATAAAAGCCGTGTGATTTACAGCGCCAAATTGCAGTACTACATTTTTATTTTTCCAATCAGCCGGAACCTTAAAAGTTTTTTGATAATATCCCCAGCCATAATACATTTCGGTTCCTTTTTGCACATTCCAGGTATGAGGAATATTGACAACTTCCGCATTTGCAAAGGATGGTTCCATCTGTTGTCCGGTACTTTTATTGGTGGAAAATAACCAGTTATCATTCAAAGAAATGGTATCCCTTTGAGCAAAAACAGAGGCGCCGGAAATCATGGCAGCAAGAAGGGGCAAAGTTTTTTTCATTCTGAATCTTTTTTTTATAAAATTGAATAGGTTTAATCACATCTATTTAATTTCATCCGGCCATGGCACCTGCTTCCCGTTTGATTTATAGAAAGGCATTTGCGCTTTATATGATTTTAATTTTTG
>JAICTW010000555.1 GCA_025936195.1 Flavisolibacter sp. | reverse complement strand
TTTATTAAATTTGGGATAACGAAAAAAATCTTGCGAAGGGGAAAGGTTGAAAAACCATTCAATCTTTCTCTTTCAAAAGAAAATTATAACTACGATATTATTCTTCCTCGGCGCTCTTTAGGTACAATGGAACCTTTTGTTGGGCGAGGTGCTTGATAATTTAGAGTTATCATATTGCCTTAAATACTGTTTCAAATATTTTTTTCAGCACCTTCTCAAAAGTCATCTGATTTAATGAAGAAATCTTTGAAACAACTTCGTCTGCTGTGTAAGATTGTATCAGTTGACATTTTATAAACGATTTTTTAGAAAGAGGTTTTGTCAACATAGAATTCTCAAGTTCAAAATTAAATTCTTCATTCATTGGATTTGACGAAATCATTACTGCATAAAAAATATCCTCCGTTTCTAAAACATTTGAATTTGAAATAACTAACGCCGGATGCGCTTTAAATCTACCATTTGGTAGTTCATAATTTAATTCTATGATGTCTTTTTGTTGAACTTTCATTACAAATATTTTGCAATAGCTTTATTCTTCCTTTTAACAATTGAAGCTTTTAAGTTTTCATCTTCTTGTAAAACAGCGATTAAAGCTTTTGTCTTGCGAACAGATGAAACTTTTCTAACGAAATCCAACGAAGAAAGTAAGGATGAAAGTTCTTTCACCTTACCATTTGAATCTATCTCTATAATTAAAGTCTCCATTTTTATTTTTTTACAAATTTAAGATTTTCTGTCTCCAAAATTACAAATTTGCTGAAAGTGAATGTTTATAAGGCTTTAAAGTAGCATCTCGCCCAGTCGAGTCACGCAAAGTATTTCACCTTTGCGTTCTCACAGGTAGGGTAGAGCAGTGGCGCATTAGATTGAAGTCTATGTTTCCACCACCCGCCTCGTCAAACGCAGCGTGCGCATTTAACGCACTGCGCTTTCCTAATGATTTCTCATCATAGTTTATCGCCTATCATGTTGGAGCAAATTTCCTCGGGGCCACTTTAAAATCGCTATAAATATTGTAAATAGCATATAGCCCTTTTGTACTCCATTGTTTCCAACCGAAGCCCTGCTTTCCTTTGGCCTTCATAAGATGCCTCCGGATTTTACTGGTTAACCAATCTTTTACATATCCAAACACCTTACTTGAGTTCCCAATCTTAAAGTATTGTACCCAACCTCTCAGTATCGGATTAATGATGTCTCTTACTCTTGTGAGTGGCTGTGATTGATGACGCTTAAACACATCTTTGATTTTATCCATCAATTTTATTCTGGCTTGCATCTTAGGTTGATAGTTCACTCTCCATTTACCTGTCTTTGTCTTTAGTCTCCTGAAGTCAAAGCCCAGAAAGCCGAAGCTGTCTCCTTTAACCAAATCCAGTTGTTTTGTCTTTCCCTCATTGATGTGTACCTGTAATCTATCCAGTTCTTCCCTGAGCCTCCTGTTGACACCTTTCCATAGCCAGTCCCATTTGGAATGACCATCAACTAATATTACACAGTCATCCGCAAAACGTGCATATTCAATATGTGTGTATTTTCCTTCACGAGTTGTTTCTTTCGCCTTCTCCAACATCTTATCTATTTCATTTAGATAGATGTTACTTAGTAAGGGTGATATAACACCGCCTTGTGGAACACCTTCCTTGCCACCTGCTTTCAGCATTTGCTTTAGCAGTCGCATGACCTCATTATCTGCTATCCGCTTTGCTACTTTATCCAATAGAATGTGATGCTTAACTGTATCAAAGTAAGATTTCAGGTCTAAGTCCAATATCCTTGTCTTTTCTTTTACTACAGCTTCTGCCACTTTTTCTATTGCCTGATGGGCTGTTTTCTTTGGCCGGTATCCATAAGAACCATCCTGAAAGTCTGATTCAAAAACAGGTTCAATAATCAGCTTCACTGCCCCTTGCACTACCCGATCCCTTATTGTAGGTATTCCCAGCTTACGGGTTTTGCCGTTTGCTTTGGGTATTTCTTTAATCCGGTTGCGGGCAGGTTGGTAAGAGCCATTGATTAGTTTCTCCTGTATGCTTCTTAAGAAGTTTTCTACTCCTGTCTGTTCAATATCATCAAAAGTTATTCCATCTATACCTGGTGCTCCATTGTTTCTTTTAACCATCTGATATGCTTCCTCAAGAGTGCTTTGCTTACATACATGTACATACAGTCCCCAGAAGCGGTGGACTTTATCGGTCTTCGCCTTGATGTATATCTTCCTTCTCAGTTCCTGCAATGTGATAGACGTTTTTATCATTGTCGCCTTTGCCTCCCGTTTTTGTTAGAAGATTACCATTAGTAAGGAGACTTCGCTCCATTCCTGTTAGAGAACTTCCCAGCTACTATTCTCCTATCCGACTCCCTCTCATCTTCGGTTCATTTCCTTGCGTTCAAGTTATAGAACCTACCTTGCTCCGGTCCTTTCTTCCCGGGATGAGGAGGGTATCTCCAGTTGCGTTACATATCCTTGTTATCATGCTGTTGCTACCACCCCGCCAGCCGTATCATTTCCCGTTTCAGTCTATTTCGGAGAGATATACTGCCTTCGCTATACGGTTAATAGCTCGGCCTGCCGGATTTAATCACTTTCGAGGCTACCTGTGCATTTACTTTCGTTACGGCCTGATAACTTGCATAATCTGCTTTACAGATCACTTTTCAATGAGCTTCATGAGTTTCATTTCTTCCACCCATGTCATTTAGCTACAGAACTTTGACTTTTATTCTGACGGGACTTGCACCCATTGGATATGTCCACCTTAGCTGGACGCACAACCGTGCGTGACAGTCTCCCGTCACACGGCTCTTCCTGTTTTAAATCACAAATGTATTACTACATTATGGATGTACCAATCGCCAGTGCGGAAATAAACACGGCTGCTCTTTATACTTTTGTTTCAGCCACTTGATGGCCGCTTTCCTGTACAGGCCTTTTTCCCATTTTACCCACTTCAATAACCGCTGATTTAGTT
>JAICTW010000564.1 GCA_025936195.1 Flavisolibacter sp. | reverse complement strand
CCACGCTGATCCTGACAACGATGATGTCCGCATCAAGACCGCTTGGACTTACACGAATGGACCTTCCGTTTTTGTTGGGAACGTTGTTTACATCCAACCGAAACAAAGCGCCTTTGTATGGTTTTCTCACACATTTATTTATTGGATGGGTTTTCGCATTCATCTATTCCGTTGCGTTCAGGAGCGCTGGTTTATTTACCTGGTGGTTTGGGCTTGCCATCGGTTTTGTTCATGGTGCGTTTGTATTATCGGCGGGCCTGCAGATCATTGCCGTATTTCATCCACGCATGGCCAGGCCTTACCAGGGGCCAACTCCAACAAAGCAATTAGAGCCGCCCGGTTTTTTTGCATTGAATTATGGAAGAGCAACACCGCTGGTCACCATGCTTGCGCATTTAATTTATGGTGGTGTTTTGGGAACGTTTTACCATTGAGAAAACTGCAGTTGTAGTTTACTTCAGGTTTTTGTTTTCACACAGAAATGTAAAAAATTGGACAAAATTCCATTCAGTATGATCTAAGTCAGTTTTTAATAAAAGTATTTCAATACTTTTATTCTTTAAATCAGAAATAATCATGGAAAGTCTATTTGTTCCTTCACTACAACCTGCACTCAAGCATCCCACTATTTTGAAAAAATTTGACGATTTAAAAAGTGGCGAGGCCTTTTTATTGGTAAATGATCACGATCCCATTCCTCTGTATTATGAAATGAAAGCAGAGAAGGGTGACATCTTTGAATGGAAGAAAGTAGAAGATGGTCCCGAAGTATGGAAAGTGGAGATCAAAAAAACAGCAGCAAAATCATCTGCTGTAAATCCGGTTCAGCAAAATAAAGAAGAAGCCAAATCAGATGTGCCCGTTCTAAACGTAACATTGATTGAACCACGCCTGAAGCATCCTACCATCTTCAAAAATTTTGATGCATTGAAAGAAGGTGAGGCTTTTCAAATTTTGAACGATCACGATCCAAAGCCTTTGTATTATCAATTGCTGGGTGAGAGAGGAAATATTTTTACCTGGTCGTATTTGGAACAGGGACCGCAATGGTGGAGAGTTCAGATCAAAAAAAATGATCTGGCAAATGGCGACACTGTTGGTGAAATTGCTGCAAAAGACATTCGCAAAGCAGAAGTGTTTAAAAAATATGGAATTGATTTTTGTTGCGGTGGAAAAAAATCATTGAAACAGGCTTGTGAAGAAAAAGGTTTGGACCTCGAAATTGTAGAAGCAGAATTAGAAAATCCTGTACAGCCCGTTTCTTCTGCCAATGATTACAACAGATGGGAACCTGATTTTCTGACCGACTATATTTACAACCAGCACCATCTTTATTATTACAATGAATTACCTGTACTGAAAGGTTTGATCACCAAAGTAACACAGCATCATGGCAGCAATCATCCTGAACTGAAATACATGTACTCATTGTTTGGCCAATTGGTGCAGGAACTCGACACTCATTTCATGCGTGAAGAAAAAGTGGTGTTCCCTTTTATTAAAGCATTGGTTCAGGCAAAGCGTAGTGGCGATTTCGAAGCATTGAACAGCCAGCCTTCTCTAACCGATCCCATTCGTCTCATGGAAGTAGATCATGATGCGGCAGGCGAGATTCTGCATGAAATGGAACAGTTGTCCAACAACTATACGCCTCCGGCAGATGCCTGCAACAGCTATCAGTTCTTATATAAAAAATTAAAAGACCTTGATGAAGATTTGCACCAGCACATTCATTTGGAGAATAATATTCTTTTCCCCAAAGCACTGAAGCTGGATAAAGAAGTAAGATCCTGAAAACCGTCTGGCAAAATGGCAACAGGTCTTGCTAAGTGCAGGACCTGCTCCTTGCCATTTGATTTAGATGTATGAAGCCAGCTCAGTTATACGTGAAATAACATGACGCAGAGAAGCAGAGTCCATAGAGATAATTAAGAGTTCTCCGCGCCTCAGCGTGAAATTCTGACTTTCAACCAATATTCTTTCATCTAATCTCTAAAACCCTCAACTATGGAACTTCCTGACATAGCATCTGAAAAAAAAGGAGTAGTGATCGTTGGCGCCGGTTTTGCCGGACTGACACTTGCCAAAAAACTTTCCTCCAAATATTTTCAGGTGGTACTACTCGATAAAAATAATTACCACCAGTTTCAACCCTTGCTTTACCAGGTGGCTACTGCAGGTTTGGAACCAAGCAGTATCAGCTTTCCTCTTCGTAAAATTTTTCAGAAAAGAAAAAATATTTTCATTCGCATCGCTGAAGTGAAGTCGGTAGACACAAAAATAAATTCACTACAAACTTCTATTGGCGACATCAGCTACGATTATTTAGTGCTGGCAAACGGCGCCGAAACCAATTATTTTGGTATGGATGACCTGCAGCAAAATGCATTTTCCATGAAGTCGGTTTCAGAAGCCTTGCTGTTACGTAATACTTTACTTCAAAATTATGAACAGGCACTGACCAGCAAAAGCGAGGAAGAAAAATCAGCATTTTTAAATATTGTGATCGTTGGTGGCGGCCCTACCGGTGTGGAACTGGCAGGCGCCATTGCTGAAATGAAAGATAAAATTTTGCCGAAAGATTATCCAGAGCTCAACTTCGGCCAAATGAATGTTTATCTGATGGAAGCAGCGCCGCGTTTGCTGAATGGAATGAGTGAAGCTTCCGGTAAAAAAGTAGAAGACTATCTTAGTGGTTTAGGTGTGCATGTTCAAACCGGAATCTCTGTAAAAAATTATAACGGCCATGCTGTTTCATTAAGCAATGGCAACACTTTATATAGTCGTTGTTTAATTTGGGCTGCCGGCGTAAAAGGTGCTGCGCTCAACGGATTGCCCGACGCATCTGTACTTCCCAACAAAAGAATTTTAGTAGATGATTTTAACCGCATCGAAGGCTTGCAAAATGTTTTTGCCATTGGCGATGT
>JAICTW010000562.1 GCA_025936195.1 Flavisolibacter sp. | reverse complement strand
TTTCAAAGATTGCAGCAGCACAGGAACCCGATGGTTATTTGTACACAGCACGTACCATTGATCCTTTGCATCCGCATCCGTGGTCGGGAACAGAACGCTGGCAAAAGGAAAGGGAGGGTAGTCATGAGTTGTACAATGCAGGGCATTTGTATGAAGCTGCAGCCGCACATTATTATGCAACCGGTAAAAGAACATTGCTTGATGTTGCTTTAAAAAATGCCGACCTGGTTTGCTCTGTGTTTGGGCCGGGTAAAAGACATATTGCACCTGGACATGAAATCGTTGAAATGGGCCTGGTGAAATTGTACCGAATCACCGGCAAAAAAGAATACCTGGAAACAGCAAAGGATTTCATAGAAGAACGCGGTCATGATGTTACGTACGATGCCAGGAGCAAGGATGAATGGAAGAATGGGTCTTACTGGCAGGATAATATTCCTGTTATTGATCAAACAGAAGCGGAAGGCCATGCCGTGAGAGCCGGTTATTTGTATTCGGGTGTTGCGGATGTAGCTGCACTAACGGGAGATAAGAATTTGTTGAAAGCCATTGATACGATTTGGGAGAACATGGTTTCTAAAAAGTTTTATGTGAATGGTGGAGTGGGTGCTGTGCCTAATGGCGAACGTTTTGGTGATGATTATGAATTGCCAAATGCAACAGCTTACAATGAAACCTGTGCCGCTATTGCCAATGTGTTTTGGAATCAGCGCATGTTTTTATTGCATGGCGATGCCAAATACATTGATGTGCTGGAAAAAAGCTTGTACAATAGTTTGCTTTCAGGAATTGGATTGGACGGAAAAAGTTTTTTCTACAGCAATGCCATGCAGGTGAAAAACAGTTTTACCCACAATGCTTTGGAGAGAAGCCGTTCGGGATGGTTTGATTGCTCTTGTTGTCCAACCAATCTTGTACGCTTATTGCCTTCTATTCCCGGTTATATGTATGCACAAAGCGGCGACAATGTTTATGTCAATCTGTTTGCAAAAAGCACAACAGAAATTTCGGTTCACAACAAAGCAGTGAGCATTGAACAACAAAATAATTATCCCTGGGATGGCGATTTGAAATTCATTGTTTCACCAAAATCTTCAGATGCTTTCAATTTATTAATTCGCATTCCCGGTTGGGCACAAAACAATGCAGTGCCTTCTGATCTCTATAGTTTTACTAACACTGATAACAACAAAGTTGAAATTAAAGTAAATGGTCAACCTGTTGAATATGCCATGCAAAAAGGCTATGCTGTTCTTAATCGGAAATGGAAGAAAGGAGATGTGGTTGAAATGAATTTGCCTATGGAAGTAAGATTGATCAAAGCCAATGAAAATGTAAAAGATGATAACAACAAACTTGCAGTTGAACGTGGGCCGCTGGTGTACTGTGCCGAATGGGTGGACAATGATGGAAAAACATCCAACATCATTTTGCCTGCATCTGCAAAGTTTGAATCTGCATTCGAAAATGATTTGTTGAACGGTATTACTGTTGTGAAAACTACAGTTCCTGTTGTTGAAATCAATAAGGACAATACCGCGATTACAACGGCAAATAAAACCGTTACATTAATCCCCTATTATGCATGGGCCAACAGGGGCGAAGGCGAGATGACGATTTGGTTTCCGTCGGTGGTGAAGGATGTGGATTTGATTGCATCAACTCAGAAATTAAAGGGTCAAAGTAAATGAGGAGTAAGAATGAGTAACTGATTTGGAACTTAAAAGTGATTATGTACTTAGCTGCATTGCTACTTTGAACTTTTGTGGAGTTTACCCTGAGTTTGTCGGAGGGTCGCACACTTTTACTATAATAATTTTATTCAGCATTTCTCAAGTGTCATTATAACTTCTACAGTTCTTTATTTGGATTTTTTACCGACGCAAAGAGCACAAAGGAGACGCGAAGATTGCAAAGGAGATTCCCTGCGTTCTTTGCGAAATTTCTCTGCGTTCTCTGCGTGCCTAAAAAATTCTTGCTTTAAAAGAATAATTGAGAATAGTAGTGCATCTTGCACAAGCAAGGGCTGTGTTGCACTTGTAGTCTTGCTCTGGCGGGATTGGATGGTGCTCGAATTTCAAAACCATGGTATCAAACATGAATCTTAAAAATATCTTTCTTCTCATTTTTATTTGTTCCATTGCATTTTATTCTTCCGCTCAGCAAAAGGAAATTAAATTTCTCTCTGGCACAGACAACAACCACACAGTTGCCTGGGATTTCTTTTGCACCGGTGGACGCAACAGTGGATACTGGACAAAAATTGCTGTGCCTTCCCAATGGGAACAACAGGGCTTTGGCAGCTATAATTATGGACGTGATTATAAAACTTACGGAAAGAACTTTCGCTTTGCTGATGAAAAAGGTTTGTATAAATATGCATTTAATGTTCCCACCGCCTGGAAGAACAAAAAAGTCTTTATTGTTTTCGAAGGTTCCATGACAGACACCGATGTAAAGATCAATGGTAAATCGGCGGGTAAAACACACCAGGGTGCCTTCTATCGTTTCAAATACGACATCACTGATAAATTGAGTTTTGGTGACAACAATTTGCTGGAAGCAACCGTAAGCAAAATGAGTGCTGATGCCAGTGTGAACAATGCGGAACGGCTGGCTGATTATTGGGTGCTCGGCGGAATTTTTCGTCCGGTATACCTCGAAGCTGTGCCCAAAGAATACATTGACTATGTTGCCATTGATGCAAAAGCAGATGGAAGTTTTGCCATGCAGGCTTTCCCAAAAGGATTGAATGGCGCCAAAACAATCGTTGCTGATATCATTGATGCCAAAGGAAAGAAAGTGGCAACAGTTTCATCTAAAGCAAATGCAAAGGATCCAGTAATTGAATTGCATAGCAAAGTAAATAATGCTTTGCAATGGACAGCCGAAACGCCGAACCTTTATAAAGTAATTGTTTCATTGAAAAATGG
>JAICTW010000028.1 GCA_025936195.1 Flavisolibacter sp. | reverse complement strand
TTTTATAAGATCAAAAAAAATAAAAATCCCGCTTCATCAGCGGGATCATATTTCAAAACAATTTTAATTTATCTGAGGTCAACCACTTCCACACCAGGATGCTTGCTCTTATCAAAAATGAAATCAGAATCCTTAACATTGGCATTTGGCTTTAAGCTGGTAATAGAGTAACTATATCGGCCTCCTGTTTTTTCTAAAAACCTGGCGCTTGAAATAGTGTTGGTGGCTTTGTTCACCAGCAAATACACTTTATAAAATGGTTTGCTTTTATCGGTTGGTGTTAATTCAATTTCCTGAACGGATTTACCACCGTCTTTTTTCTCACCGTTATACTTGTAATAAAAATCTTTGTCATAAAAATCAGTGAGTAATTTTTGAGGGGTCATGGCATTGCCGGAAATATCTACGCTGTTTACAGTTACTTCATTGGCAGAACGGTCATAATTCCAAACTGTTCTTCCATCGGAAGAAATCTCTAATCCATCCATGTTCACCTTGTACTTGTTGCCCTTCATTACCACTGTACCTTTTTTTGTGGAGAGGGCTTTGCCTTGTGCATTTTCAACTTTGTATGTAAAGCTTGCCTGTGGTGATTTATAGGTCTTGAATTTGGCGCTTACAACATCGAGTATTCGTTTTGCCGCAGGATCGTTTGTCGTTGGATTTTTATCCTGGGCATTTACAGCTACAACCGACGCCAGCATTAAAAAAGTAAAGAGTTTTTTCATCAGAATTTCATTTGATTAAAAAATCGTCGCAAAGATAATTCTTTGTGCTCTGTTAGAGGTCTTCTATGATTTGATGTTTAATGGAGCTGTTTTTCTTAACGTTAGCTTAGAGTTTCTAAATACTCAAGCAATTCCGTTTCGGTTTTAATTAAAACTTCTCTTGCCTTGCTTCCCTGGTTGGCACCCACCACACCGGCTGCTTCCAATTGGTCCATTAAGCGGCCTGCACGATTATAACCTAACTTCATTCTTCTTTGTAAAAGAGATGTGGAACCGATTTGATTTTGAACAATGAGTTTGGCCGCATCTTCAAATAAGGGATCACGATCAGCCGCATCAAACTCTTTTCCTTCCAGTTCTTTTTCATCAATATATTCGGGCAACATGAAAGCCTGCGGATAACCACGTTGATCAGAAATAAATTCAACTATGTGTTCCACTTCAGGTGTATCCACAAAAGCGCATTGCAAGCGAACGATCTCACCATTGTAAGAGATAAGCATATCACCTTTACCAATCAGTTGTTCAGCGCCGCCTGCATCAAGAATTGTTCTTGAGTCAATTTTAGAAGATACCTTAAACGCAATACGTGCAGGGAAGTTGGCTTTGATAGTACCTGTAATAATATTTACAGAAGGACGTTGCGTAGCAATCACCAAATGGATTCCAACTGCGCGGGCCAATTGTGCTAAGCGAGCAATGGGCATTTCCACTTCTTTGCCTGCTGTCATAATCAGGTCGGCAAATTCATCTATCACCAAAACAATGAAAGGAAGAAATTGGTGACCTTTCTGCGGATTCAATCTTCGTTTGGTGAATTTCTCATTGTATTCTTTGATGTTTCTTGCGCCTGCTTCTTTCAAAAGATCGTAACGATTATCCATTTCAATACACAATGCATTCAATGTATTGATCACTTTTTTAGTATCGGTAATGATAGCATCTTCCTCGCCGGGGAGTTTGGCCAGAAAATGTTTTTCAATATGGCGATAGACACTTAGCTCCACTTTTTTCGGATCCACCAAGACGAACTTCAGCTGCGAAGGATGTTTTTTATAAAGCAATGAAACAAGAATGGCGTTTAGTCCCACCGATTTACCTTGTCCCGTAGCACCGGCCATCAACAGATGCGGCATGGTGGTTAAATCAACAATGAAGTTTTCATTGTCAATTTTTTTACCAATGGCAATAGGAAGATTGAAATTGCTGTGCGTGAATTTTTCCGAAGACAATAACGTTTTCATACTCACGATCGTCTTCTTATGATTGGGCACTTCAATACCAATGGTCCCTCTTCCGGGAATGGGTGCAATGATGCGAATACCAAGTGCAGCCAGACTTAAAGCAATATCATCTTCCAGGTTTTTAATCCGCGAAATACGAACACCGGCAGCGGGAACAATTTCATACAGCGTTACTGTAGGTCCAATAGTAGCGCTGATCTTTTGAATGGTAATGTCGTAGTTCTTAAGCGTGTTAATGATCTGGTTTTTGTTAGCCTCCAGCTCTGCAGGGTCCTGAACAACCTTTTCATTGTTATAGGTTTCCAGCAGATCAAGTTTGGGATATTTATAATCACGAAGATCGAGAGTTGGTTCATAAGGCGGAAGATCACTGTAGCCTTTTTCTTTTGTCTCTTCTTCGGGTTCTTCTTCCACAGAATTTATTTCTAACTCCAGATGACTGGAGGATGAAAGAGTGTCCTCTTTCTTTTTTGGTTGAATTTCTTTTGCCGGCTCAACAGTAAAATCATGCTTATGCAAAAGATCATCAGCAATTTCCTTTTCAAAAACAGGTTCGTCTGCCGTTAGTTCATCACCAATATTCTCTTGTTCCTCTTCGGCTTCTTCTTTTTCGGTGAGTGTAAATCCACTGTCTGCTTCTTCATCATTTAAATTCAGGATCATTCCGCCTTCGCCTTTCAATGCATTTCCTTTTTCCGATACAGCGCTGTCACTTTCTTCAGAGTAAAGATCATTTACAGTTTTCCCATTGAGTAAGCTTCCATCAACAGTAAGTTTTGCTCCTTCTGCAGATAAATCGTTTTCATTAACTGATTGTTTTCGTGGCAAATTAAATGTAGGATTGAATTGCCAGATCAGATAACAGGCTGCAACAACAACCAGTAATGCAGCAGTGCCGATCGTTCCCAATAATCCAATCAGCCAGCTGCTGATCATATCTCCCACTTCGCCACCGAACGGAAAATTGGCGAAAGAAAATAAAAACGAAAGTGATATGCAAAAAATCAACAAACCAATGGTCACATATTTCAAATTGCGCCAGATGGAAAATACCTTTCTGTTGAAAAGCAAATTAATTCCTACAACAAAAAAGAAAGTGCAAAACAAAAAAGAGGCTAATCCAAATCCATTAAAAATAAGATTGTGTGAAGCAAAGGCGCCGAGGCGTCCCAATAAATTCGCTACCTGATGATCTTTATCTGTATCAAACAAATAAGAAATCCCCTGGTCTTTCACCTGCGACTGATCTTCATCCCAGGTAAACAGGTAAGAAACAAAAGCAATGAAAAGAAAAATAGAAACAAGCAGGGAAACAGTGCCAATGATCTTCCAGGTGCGTTCGTCCTTTGCAAGTTTTTTCAGATCGAGTTTTTCTTCCTTATCTTTTTGAAGCTTTTGCGGTGCAGGTTTTTTCTTAGCAGGTTTGGGTGCCTTTTCTGCTTTCTCTTTCATCACCGGTTTTTCAGCAGCTACAGGTGTATTGGATTTTAGCTTGTTAGCCATAAAACAAAGTTAATGAACCGTCCCTTTGAAATGCAGGCAGGAAGCCTGTCCGGCCAAAATAAAAACTATTTTTTAAGAAGCGCAAATAAAAGAAAGATCCAGCCCAGAATGAACAACAATCCGCCCAATGGCGTAATAGGATAGACGAAGGTGGGAACAATTCTATTCATGGCTTTAAAAGAGGAAAGCAGGTAAAGCGAGCCGGAGAAACAAACAATGCCGCCGATAAAGAAAAATCCTGCATAATTGATCAAAGACGTTTCCATTCTTTGTGCAAGAATGCCTACTACAATCAAAGCCAGTGCATGATACATTTGGTATTGCACACCGGTTTGATAAATGCCAACCGTTTCAGCGTCCACCAGTTTTTTTAATCCATGTGCGCCAAAAGCTCCAAGGGCTACGGCCAATCCGGCCAAAACAGTTCCTATGATCAAAAATAGTTTCATGGTTAAGTGTTTGCGTGAAATATTCTATTCACGAGGTTTTCAATAGTGATCACTTCTTCCGGCAAAATAACAGTAGCCTGCTGATAAAAAATTTTCAGGCTTGAATATTTTTTAATGATGTAGGATTTGAGCTCTGCGTCGGAAATATTTTTAATGAGGGGACGCTTTTCTTTTTCTTTGATCAACCGTTTATAAAGGCAATCTGTAGAACAATTGATCCAAACCACAGTCCCCTGTTTTTTCAGGTAATCAATATTGTTGAAAAAACAGGGTGTTCCGCCACCTGTGGCCATCACAAAGTTTTCGTGACTTTCGGTAAGCAGATGCAACACATCTTTTTCCAATAAACGGAAATGCTCCTCTCCTTCTGCTTCAAAAATTTTGCTGATGGATTTTCCCTGCTGCTCAACAATCTTCTCATCAAGATCAAAAAAAGGAACATGCAATTTTTCACTGAGAATTTTTCCCCAGTGTGTTTTACCGCAGCCCATGAAACCGATCAGGAAAATTTTCATTCGGCCCCCTGCCCCCCGGTGGGGGAACTTAGATTTGAAGAGTTATTATTTATTTGAAGTGTCATCATCATCAACGATGCAAAAGAACGATTTATTTGCCGTAGTGAACTTCGAATATGCCGAATAGAATTACTAAACGCACAAGAGTGGGACGCAAGAGAAGATCAATAGCAGTAATACAGATTGATTCAAATCAAAACTATTGCTGTAAACAATGACTGAGAAAGAACTGTTTCTTCCACCTCAGTTCCCTTATTGAGGGCCAAACGCATTCAATCCCGTCACATCCATTCCGGTAATCAGCAAATGAATATCGTGTGTTCCTTCATAGGTGATCACACTTTCCAAATTCATCATGTGGCGCATAATGCTGTATTCGCCGGTAATGCCCATGCCGCCCAACATTTGTCTTGCGTCTCTTGCAATGTTCGTTGCTATTTCGCAGGAATTTCTTTTGGCCATTGACACCTGTTGCGGTGTTGCTTTGCCTTCATTCATCAATGTTCCCAATCGCCAAACCATCAATTGTGCTTTGGTGATCTCTGTAATCATCTCTGCCAATTTTTTTTGCTGCAATTGAAATCCTCCAATGGCACGATCAAATTGAATTCTTTCTTTGCTGTAACGCAGTGCCGTATCATAACAATCCATGGCCGCACCTAATGCCCCCCACGAAATCCCATAACGGGCTTTGCTAAGGCAACTCAATGGTCCTTTCAATCCTTTTACATTAGGAAGAATATTTTCTTTCGGCACTTTTACATGATCAAAAACCAATTCGCCGGTGGCGCTGGCACGAAGGCTCCATTTGCCATGAGTGGTTGGTGTAGTAAAACCTTCCATTCCTCTTTCTAAAATCAATCCTTTCACTACACCGTTTTCATCCTTTGCCCAAACAACAGCTACTTGTGCATACGGTGCATTGCTGATCCACATCTTGCTTCCGTTCAACACCACATGATCACCAGCCTCTTTAAAATTGCTCAACATGCCGGCAGGATTGGAACCATGATCCGGCTCTGTCAATCCAAAACATCCGAGCCATTCGCCACTCGCCAGCTTCGGTAAATATTTTCTTTTTTGTTCTTCACTTCCGTAAGCATAAATAGGAAACATCACCAATGAACCTTGTACCGATGCAGTGGAACGAACACCACTATCGCCTCTTTCCAATTCCTGCATCATTAATCCATAGCTGATGTAATCCAAACCGCCACCGCCGTATTCAGTTGGAATGGTTGGACCGAAGCAACCCAAATCGCCCAACTGCTTTACAATTTGTTGGGGGAATTCGGCTCTTTGCGCATAATCTTCAATAATGGGCGAGATCTCTTTCTTCACATAATTGCGAACCGTTTCGCGAATGAGCTTTTGTTCTTCGGTTAAAAGTTCATCTACCTGGTAATAATCGGGAGATTGAAATTGATCGGTTGCCATGCGGGCAAAAGTAAGGAGGTTTTAGTTTGAAGTGGATAGTTTGAATTAGAAGAAAAATGAGCTTGATATTCAGCAGATGGAACACAATTTTAGAGTGTTAACATTCTGAGCTGAGTTTTGAGTTTGGTAAAGTACCGGAAAGTATTTCTAGCGAAGTTTTTTTAAGAGTTTGATGGAAAACTTGCAACCTATAGTATAAATTAGAGTTTTAACTGTAATTCTTTTCAGAAAATTCCTACATGACAGGGAGAAGAAAACATCAAATTCTAACTTACTTTATTGCAACAGTTTGGTTTACGAACGGGGTTTTTTGTAAAGTGCTGAATTTTGTGCCAAGACATCAGGATATTGTCGCCAGAATTTTAGGCTACGATCATGCAAGATTATTTACACTTCTTATCGGAGTTTCAGAAACTTTAATGGCTGTCTGGATATTAAGTGGTGTTATGACAAGACTTAACGCTATTACACAAATTATAGTCATTGCCACAATGAACAGCCTGGAATTCTTTCTCGTTCCGGACCTGCTTTTATGGGGAAGGTTTAATGCCTTATTTGCTTTTTTATTCATTCTGATGATATATTACAACGAGTTTCATCTTAAACAAAAATTAGCCTTACAGATTTAATATGCTATCATTCCTTAAAAATCACCCGTTTGGTGTTGAAGCTTTCTTTGAAACGTCGCTTGTATTCACTTTTGCGATTCCCAAAGAAGAAATTCAATCTTTGATTCCTGAATGTTTGGAGTTAGATACGTTTAAAGACAAATGGGCGTTCATTGCTGTTGCATTGGTACAGACAAGATCATTACGGCCAAAGGGCTTTCCAAAAATATTGGGCAACGACTTTTTTTTAATTGGCTATCGTGTGTTTGTACGTTTCACTACTTCTGCCGGCAAAAATTTAAGAGGATTGTATATACTTAAATCGGAAACAAATAAAAAGAAAATGGAGTTCTTTGGAAATATTTTCACGCACTATAACTACTCAACTACAGACATAAGTCAAAAGAAACAAAATGGAAAGTTTTATTTAGGTTCGAACAAATCAGGTTTTAATGTAGGTATCGATATTTTACAAAATGAAAATACTTCTTTGCCTTCCGGTTCTCCATTTACCAACTGGAAAGAAGCAAGAAGATATGCAGGGCCCTTGCCATTTACTTTTACTTACAATGCAGCCGATGAAACCGTTTTAATTATTGAAGGTGTCCGGCAAAACTGGAAACCCACTCCTGTCAATGTTATTGATTATTATTTTTCATTCATAAATAATTTGGGAGCAACCAATGTAATCCTGGCAAATGCTTTCATCACACAGAACATTCCCTATTATTGGAAAAAAGGCAAAATAGAATCATGGAAGAAAAAAGAAGAAGCTTTCAAGGCGTCATAAATATTTTAAGCTTTAACCGTCATTATTATTTTTTTGGGGTCGGCTTTTTGCTGGTGCTGCTATTCAGTCGCATATTTGTCAATTGGCCTGATATTGTTTTCTGGATCTTTCTTGCAGCCTTTTTATATGGTCTTATTATGCCTTTGATCATCTCTGCTTATGTGTATGATTTTTCCGGCTATTACAAATTTGACTGGCTGAAACAGATTATTAGTGATGAAGAAAAGCCAGAATTTATCGTCAACATTAATGCTGGTTTTGATGAAACAAGTTTTATTATTAAAAACAGATTTCCGCTTTCCCAATTAAAAGTGTTTGATTTTTACGATCCGAAACATCATACCGAGCCAGCTATCATAAGAGCACGGAAAGTGAGTTTTGTTTATCCTGATACGCAACCAATAGCATCCAACTTAATCCCGTTAAAGGATCAATCTGTAGATGTTGTCTTTCTTTTATCAGCAGTGCATGAAATAAGATCACACCAGGAAAAAATCCGGTTTTTGAAAGAATGTTATCGGTTATGCAAACCAAATGGAAACGTGATAATGGTGGAACACTTGCGTGATTTCCCAAACTTTCTTGCTTTCTCTGTAGGTTTTACTCATTTTTTTTCCCGCTCTACATGGAAAAATGCTTTTGAGCATGCCGGTTTCTCTTCTTTTCATGAAGTTAAGTTCACACCGTTTATGTCTGTTTTCAAATGCAAACCCTAACATTATTGGTTTTACAATATGGACGCTCATCTTAGAATTATTGGTGTATTACTGGTTATACTTGCTCTACTTCACTTTTCATTTCCAAAATATTTTAACTGGAAGCAGGAGTTAAGCGGGTTGAATCTTATTAACCGGCAGTTGATGTATATTCATTCGCTATTTATTGCCCTGATCATTTTTCTCATCGGTATTCTTTGTCTCACATCTGCAAATGAACTTTTGAATACTGCTTTAGGCAAACGGGTTTCATTAGGTCTTGGAATATTTTGGGCGGCAAGACTTTGGGTACAGTTTTTTGGATACTCTTCAAAAGTCTGGAAAGGCAAGTCATTTGAAACTACTGTTCACATTCTGTTTTCAGTGTTTTGGACATACCTTAGTTCGGTATTTATTTTGACATACTTAGCTTAAAGAATAGTTACCGGATCATCACTCATTACTACTCTTCCTCTTTGCTGCATTTCTGTATCATTGGCAGATATCACTTTCATTGCACATTAGCCAAGTCAAAACACTCAACTTACCATTTAGTAACTTACTGTTTGGTAAGTTGAACATTAGTTATTGATAGTTATAAGTAACGAGAAGATGAAAGTTTCAAGATTTATATGTATTGCATTCTAAAAGTTTTGTTCACGACAGTTGTTCTCTCTCACTCATTCCTCTTAAACCTCTTCTCTACCGCTGCAATTTGTTCCTCATTAATTGATGAAGTTTTCTTCAACACTTTTATGAAATGGGCTACTTCCTCTTCAGTTGCAGGACAACCCACATTTTTACCCGGTTCTATTTGCGAATCAGCCAAAATGTTTTCGTCCGTGTCCATTACCACCCAAAAAGGAATGCCCTGGTTTTCACCACCCCATTTTTTGTTCAATTCTTCAGCGCCGGGATTTTCCAGATTTTTTTTATCCGCAGATTCATCAATGGTTAAATGCGTGATCACATAATTTTTATCAAAGAAATCTTTTACTGAAGGATCATTCAGGGAAGCATCCATTTTCTTGCACCATCCGCACCAGGATGCATGAAAGATGACCATCACTTTTTTACTTTCTTTCGCTGCCTTTGCACGGACTTCTTTTAAAACCGCATCGGCAGAAGGTGTTTGTTGCGCTACACTGATGAGCGCAACGAAAGAGATCAGGATAAAGAGAAAATATTTTTTCATGATCTTGTTTGTACACCAAATTTAATGAACGTGTATTGCTGTTCCCTAAAAGCAATCTTAAATCCATTTTAGTTTGCGGACATGTGCTCATAACCTGCTTTGCCCTCTGCTGTCCCAACCACTGTCTTCCCAAAATGACAATACCCTATATTTGTGTCCATCAATCATTTTGCTGATGAATCCATTTGAAGATTTTGAAGCCAACCTTGCCGGCGAGGAAGGCAAAACCGAAGAAGCAAAAACCAGTTGGTTTAAACGTTTGAAAAAAGGAATTACTACTCCTTCATCGGAAAAAAAAGAAACACCGGAAGGCTTGTGGACCAAATGTCCGGAATGTAATTACATCTGCACGGTAAGCGATTTGCGCGAGGCCTTATTTGTTTGCCCGAAATGCGGTTACCATCATCGCATTGGCAGCAATGAGTATTATGAGATTTTATTCGACAACAACGAATACACGGAACTTTTTGATAACATCCGTTCCAAGGATTTTTTGGGCTTTACTGATCTGAAGCCGTATCAGCAACGTTTGGAAGAGACCTGGAGCAAAACCAGTTTACAAGATTCCATTCGCGTAGCTTCCGGAAAAATTGAAGGACAGGGCATTGTAATCGCCTGTATGGATTTTGATTTCATCGGCGGATCATTGGGAAGTGTGATGGGAGAAAAATTCAGTCGAGCAGTGGATTATTGCCTGGAACACCGCCTGCCTTTTATGGTGATCTCCAAAAGTGGCGGTGCACGAATGATGGAAAGCGCATTTTCTTTAATGCAATTGGCGAAAACAAGCGGTAAGCTTTCACAACTTTCCGATGCCAAACTTCCTTTCATCTCTTTATTGACCGATCCTACCTTCGGCGGCATCTCTGCATCATTTGGCATGTTGGGCGATTTGAACATTGCAGAACCCGGAGCACTCATTGGTTTTGCAGGACCGAGAGTCATTAAGGAAACGATTAAGAGAGATCTGCCACCAGGATTTCAAAGAAGTGAATTTATTCTGGAACACGGATTCCTGGATTTTATTGTAAACCGGAAAGATCTAAGGCAAAGGATCGCTACGGTTCTTACTTTATTCGAGCATTAATGGAAATCAAAAACAGGCAGGCGTATTTCGAATATTTTATTGACGACAAATACGTCGCCGGCATTATGCTGACCGGAACAGAAGTGAAATCCTTACGTGAAGGCAAGGCCAATTTCAATGACAGCTATTGTATTTTCCACAAAGGAGAACTTTGGATCAGGTCCTTTCATATTTCCGAATACTCGCATGGTACTGTAAACAATCACGACCCAATTCGGGAACGAAAATTGCTATTGAACAAACGCGAATTAAAAAAGATGGAAGCGAAGATCAAAGAGAAAGGATATACGATCGTTCCCCTGCGTTTGTTTTTTAATGAAAAGAATTTAGCAAAGCTGGAAATTGGATTGGGAAAAGGAAAAAAGTTGCACGACAAAAGAGATACGATCAGGCAAAGAGATACGGAAAGAGAAATGAAACGTTACATCAAATAACTTAAACACAAGCCACCTTCTGCATGAAAAAATTTTTGCTGCTCATTGCCGTTATCGCCGCACTAAATGTATCGGCACAAAATGTGGCTGGTTATTGGTATGGAACGGCGAATGTGGCTGGCCTGGGTTCTACCAACAACTACATGATTGAGCTGATCGTCAAGCAAAATCAATCTGCAGTGCAGGCTATCATGAATTGCTATTTCAAAAATACATTTAGAAGCATAAAGCTGAATGGCAATTATAACGCAATTAAAAGAGAGCTTACACTTTTAAATATACCCATGCCTTATTTTGCTTCCACTGATAAGGTGCAGGTGGATTGTCAAATGGATTTCGTCGCATCGCATCGTGTAGCAAAAGCAGGATCAAATTTGTCAGGAAGATTTATTGGCAAAGGGGATTATCAATATACTTGTCCGGACATTGTTTTCGATCTGAAATTAAATACAGATGCAGGGAATGAAGATTCTGTTTTACTG